>JAGOCY010000445.1 GCA_017998495.1 Corallincola sp. | reverse complement strand
GAGGCACTGCTGCTGCGGCTGATCGACGCCGGCCGGGAACTGGGGCTGGAGCCGCACTATGTCACCCGGCTGTTTCACATCGTCATCGAGGATTCGGTGCTCCATCAGCAGGCGTTCCTGCAGCAGCGCATCAACCCCGACAACGCCCGCGATCTCTGTCGCGTCGCCTTTCTCGGCCCACGCGGCTCTTACAGCCATCTGGCGATGCAGCAGTATTTCGGCCGCCGCGCCGCCGATCTGGTGGAGATCGACTGCCGTGGCTTCCGCCAGATTGTCGAAGCGGTGGAAAACGGCCAGGCCGACTACGCGGTGCTGCCGGTGGAAAACACCTCCAGCGGCTCGATCAACGAAGTCTACGACGTGCTGCAGCACACCCGCTGCGCCATCGTCGGCGAACTGACAGTACCGGTGGAACACTGCCTGATGGCCGCCGTGGCCACCTCCGAAGCGCAGATCCGCACCATCTACACCCACTTTCAGCCGGCCCAGCAGTGCAGCGAGTATATCGCCACCCTGCCCGGCGTCACCGTGGAGCGCTGCGACAGCACCGCCGCCGCCTTCCTCAAGGTGAGCGAACTGGCCGATCCGACCGTGGCCGCCATCGGCAACGCCGCCGGTGGCGCCCTTTATGGCCTCACCACATTGCGCGACAAGATCGCCAACCAGCGCGAGAACTTCAGCCGCTTTGTGGTCATCGGCCGCACCCCGGTGGAGGTGGCCGAGCAGATCCCGGCCAAAACCACCCTGATCATGTCCACCGCCCAGCAGCCCGGTGCGCTGGTGGAGGCGCTGCTGGTGCTGCGCAACCACGGCCTCAACCTGACCAAGCTGGAATCGCGGCCGATCATGGGCAACCCGTGGGAGGAGATGTTCTACATCGACCTCGAAGGCAACATCGCCCACCCACAGGTGAAAGCGGCGCTCGACGAACTGACCCGCACCACCCGTTATCTCAAGGTGCTGGGCTGCTACCCGAGTGAGCAGATCAGCCCCACCCCGGTGGCCCCGGCCCGTCTGGCCAGCACCAGCGCCAGCCCCACCGCGGCGGCCAGCAATGACAGCGGCCTGCGTCCGGTGCGGGCCCGCCAGCTGGTGATCGGTGGCGATGATTTCGTGCTGCTGGCCGGCCCCGCCGCCAGCCTTAGTGCCCGCGAGGGCGCCCTGCTGCTGCCCGAGCTGGCCAGCCACGGCGCCAACGCCCTGCACAGCGGCGATCTGGATGAACCGGCCAACGCCCTGCCCTTCGCCGAACTGCGGCTGCTCGGCGCCCGCCTGCAGCTGCCGATCATCGCCCGCGTCCGTACCGAGCAGGAGGTGGAGCGCTACAGTCGCGAGGCCGATCTGCTGCTGATCGGCGGCGCCCAGATGACCCACCAGCCACTGCTCAGCGCCTGCGGCGCCACCCTGCGCCCGGTGATCCTGATGCGCGATCCGCTGGCCTCACTCAGCGACTGGCTGCAGGCCGCCGACACCATCCGCGCCGCCGGCAACCAGCAGGTGATCCTGTGTGAACACGGGGTCCGCACCCTCGACCGCGCCCAGGGGATCACCCTGGATCTGGCGATCGTCGCCACCCTCGCCGCCCAACAGCAATACCCACTGCTGGTCGCCCTGCCCGGCCAGCCCACTGCCGACATCGCCCTGCCGCTGCTGCGCGCCGCCCGCGCGGCGGGGGCGCATGGCGCGCTGCTGGCCGTCGGCGACGACGGCCTGCCGCTGACGGCGTTGCCGCTGTTGCGCAGCTGATGCGCGTCGCTTAGCGCTGCCGGCGTTTACGCCAATCGCATTGCGATTTGGGTAGAGCACCGACTGGTCGGCACTAGGCCTTAGATGCCCGCTGCGCGGGCCAATGCGGCTGCGCCGCAGCAAGATGCGAGGTTGCCCACCTCGCGCTGGGGCTTGAGAGAACGGCTGCGCCGCAAGCGTTAAGACAAATCGCGTGGCGATTTGTATAAGAGCGCCGACCGGCCGGCGCTGGCCGGGCAAGGGCCGGTCCCGCCCGGCCCTTACCAATCCCGGCGGCCCCCAAAGATCACCACCATCGATTACTGATATAAGTTCTGCCGGGCTACGGGGTCGCCACAAAGCCACATCCATGTGCCTTAGTGGCTTTCGTCGCCGTCCAGGCGACTCAACCCCTCCACCCGACTAGCCGTGGGTTAGCCAGCGCCGTGCGGGTGGTGATCAAGGGGTGGAAAACTGTCTACGGCTACACGCAGGTTATCGCGCAGGCGATCGTAAGACACCACTGCCAGCTATCGGATTGGCCTGGTCGCGGTTGATAAGAGGGCGCTGGAGCGGCCGGTGGCAGTCCGGCATGCAACTATTCGCGTGGCCACTTAGTTTTTCCTGATTACCCATGATCTTCAGCCAGCTTCAGCAAGCGGTATGGCATGGGTGGTGTGATCGCCGCAGCAGCCCCCAGCTTGGTGAGCATGCCGCTCAGATCAAAGCGATTATTGAAGCGGAAGCAATACTCGGCCAGATGGCGGGGGATGTGCCTCTTGCCAAGGGTATGGCAGCTCCCG
>JAGOCY010000444.1 GCA_017998495.1 Corallincola sp. | reverse complement strand
CCTCCAGCACCACTAGCTACATTGAGAGCGCCACCGGGGTGGTGGCGGGCGGCCGTACCGGCCTGACCGCCGTGGTCGTGTCGGTGCTGTTCCTGCTGCTGCTGTTCTTCTCGCCGCTGGCCTCTATGGTGCCGGGTTATGCCACTGCCGGCGCGCTGATGTATGTCGCCACCCTGATGTTGGGCGCCCTGCGTGAACTGCACTGGGACGACCTGACCGAAGCTGTCCCGGCTGCGATCACCGCACTGCTGATGCCTTTTGCATTTTCCATCGCCCACGCCATCGCCCTGGGGATTCTGGCCTATGTGGTGATCAAGGTGGGGGCTGGACGCTGGCGTGATGTGGGCCCAGTGGTCTGGGTCCTTGGGCTACTCTTTATCGTTAAATACGCGCTGGCGTGAGAGGTGAGTAATGGCTTTTAGTGATCACAAAGAGTTTTTCGTCTCCTGGGAGGATTTACACCGCGACTCGCGCCTGCTGGCCCGCCGCCAGATGCCCGCGTCGCAGTGGAAAGGGATCATCGCCGTATCGCGTGGTGGTCTGGTGCCGGCCGCTATTCTCGCCCGTGAGCTGGGGATCCGCCTGGTCGATACCATCTGCGTATCGAGCTATGACCATCAGCAGCAGCGTGAGCTGACTATCATCAAGCATGCGGTCAGTGAAAATGACGGCGAGGGCTTCCTCATCGTCGACGATCTGGTGGACACCGGGGTCACCGCCCGCGCCATCCGCGAGCTGTTCCCCAAGGCCCGCTTTGTCACCCTCTACGCCAAGCCGCAAGGGCGTGAGCTGGTCGATGAGTATGTGGCCGACGTTGAGCAGGAGACCTGGATCCAGCTGCCCTGGGACATGCAGCTGAACTATGTGGCGCCCATTGCCGAACGCGATCTCAAGTAACGGCCGCTGCGGCCGAAGGAGCTGGCGCCATGCCTCTGGCCGATATGAAAGATGATCTACCCGAGGCCAAGGGTCTTGGTCTCGGGGCTGAAACCTCGGCGGTGATGGGGTTGCGTGGTGCCACCGATCCTGAGGGTCGGCGCTGGTATCGCGATCTGCATATCCCAACCTGGGTGTGGCTGGGGGCCGATGCCGTGCGCCTGCAGGCGTTGCTGGCACGGCTGGCAGTCGCTCAGGGGCCGCGTACCCGCGACGACTGGCTCGACACCGCCGTTGGCCATCGCCCGGGTAACTGGATCTATGAATGGAGCCAAGAGGGGGCTCAGTGTCAGGCTCGGGGACGCGAACTGCTGACCCATGGTGATCACGATGGCGCCCGCACCGCCTTGCTGCGCGCGGCTCATTACTACACCATCGCCAGCTACCCCCACATTCGCGGTGACCGGCTGGCCCATGAGGCCATGACCCTGGCGATCAGCTGTTATCGCGACGCCGGCAAGCTGTTTCCCCACCCGCTCAAGGTGATGGAGGTGGATGTTGGTGGTAAACCTCTGGTCATGCACCTGCATCTACCGCCTCAGTGCGATGAGGCGGTGCCCGCCGTGCTGCTGTGCGGTGGTGGCGATCAGCTGCAAACCGGCTTCTACCGTTTTTTCAGCAGCGGCCTGGCCGCCGCCGGCATCGCCTTGATCACCCTGGATCTGCCCGGTGTTGGTCTGGCGGAGCGCTGGCCGCTGAGCGAAGACTACGACCACCTCTATCGCGCGGCGCTGGAAGCCGTTGCCGCTAATCCGCAGTTTGACAGCCGCCGGCTGGCGCTGCTGGGCATCCGCCTTGGCGGAACTGCGGCCGTGCGTGCCGCTTTGACCCACAGTGAGCTGCTACGCGCCTGCGTCACCATAGGCGCACCTGTGCATGATCTCTTTGTCGACGCCAGCCTTATCGCTCGCCTGACGCCGATGGTGCGTGATCAACTGGCATCGCGGTTACGTCTCGACGCCACGGCGATCTCCGGCCTGTCAGCGCTGCTGCAACCGCTGTCGCTGGTGCGTCAGGGGCTGCTGGGGCGGCGCCCCCTTAACCTGCCGTTGCTGGCCATTGGCGTAGCTCAGGACCCGGCAGCATCCGTCGCCGATACTGAGCGCATCAGTCGCTGTAGCCGTCATGGTCGTCAGCTGCAGATCAGCGGTAGCCTGCATGACCGTTTGGCCCAGGCGCTGGCCAGCGCTTGCAGCTACCTCATTGAGCAGCTGCGTTAATCCGGCTGGGCCGCTGTCAGCTGGGCCAGCAACTGATTGGTCAAGGCCGCGGGCGTCAGCGCGGGTTGGGGCAGGGCGCTCCAGCTGGCCATGGTAAGCATCAAGCCGGCGGCAGCATCCTGCTCGGTTAGCGCCTGCAGCTTGGTCGCCACCCGTTGCAACCCCTCGGCTGGTGTCTCCGGCAGAACTACGGCAAAGCAGTCCGGGGCGATACGCGCCAGCAGATCGGTGGCCTGATGCAGGTTACCCGCCAGCCGTTGGGCCAGCTGGCGCAGCCGCTGGTCTGCATCGGCAGGGGGCAGCTGAGCGGCCAGCTGTGGCCAATTGTTAAGCCGCAGTAGCAGCAGTGACCAGGGGTGGCGGTGACGATCACA
>JAGOCY010000035.1 GCA_017998495.1 Corallincola sp. | reverse complement strand
GGATGCCGGGGTAACGCTGTTTGAATTTCTGCAGCAAATCCAGCGACCACTGATAGTCAGCACCGGGGCGAGCCATCTTGTACAGGCGCGGAATGGTTTCAAGGTTGTGGTTGAACACATCCGGCAGGGCTTCACCCAAGGCGTCGAGGGCGACATCCATACGGCCACGGAAATCGGGCACCAGGATCTCGATCTTGATGTGGGGGCTGAGCGCCCGCACTTCGCGCACACACTCGGCAAAGTGGCTGGCACCGCCGTCGCGCAGATCGTCGCGGTCGACCGAGGTGATCACCACATACTTGAGCTTCATGTCACGGATGGTTTCGGCCAACTTGCGCGGCTCTTGCGGGTCGAGCGGCAGTGGCTTGCCGTGGCCGACATCGCAGAAGGGGCAGCGACGGGTGCAGATGGCGCCCATGATCATGAAGGTGGCGGTGCCGTGGTTGAAACACTCCGGCAGATTGGGGCAGGAGGCCTCTTCACACACCGAATGCAGGCCGTGGCTGCGCAGCGCCTGCTTGATCTCGTCGATGCGCTCGCTGCTGGCTGGCAGCCGTACCTTCATCCACTCCGGCTTGCGCAGCATCGGCGCCGCCTCGGTATCCACCTTGACCGGGATCAGGGCCAGTTTGTCGGCATCACGCAGTTTGACGCCGGCTTGGCGGTGCAGTTTTTCGCTCATGGCACAAAGGCTTCCTGAGTAACAGCGAGGTCAGTGATAGCCAGACGGCTGGCCAGGATGTGGGTGAGATCGCGCCCCACTCGGGCAACATCGGCGGGGCCGCCGAGATCGCTCAGCTGGGTCATACGCAGCCCGGCATAACCGCAGGGGTTGATGCGCAAAAAAGGTTCAAGATCCATGGCCACATTAAGTGCCAGCCCATGGAAGGCACAGCCGCGGCGGATGCGCAGCCCCAGCGAGGCGATCTTGGCATCCGCCACATAAACACCGGGAGCATCGCATTTGGCATACGCCTCGATGCCATAGCCGGCCAGTAGTTCCACCAGCGACTGCTCCAGCAGGCTGACCATGGCCCGGGCGCCCAGCCCTAAGCGGCGCAGATCAAACAGGGTGTAAGCCATCAGCTGACCGGGGCCGTGGTAGGTGACCTGACCACCGCGATCCACCTGCACCACCTGGATACCACCGGGGTTGAGCAGGTGTTCCGGCTTGGCCGCCTGACCGAGGGTGAACACTGGCGGATGCTGGGTTAACCACAATTCATCGACGGTATTGCTGCTGCGGCTGTCGGTAAAGGCCTGCATCGCCGCCCAGCAGGGGGCATAAGCTTGCCCTCCGGGCTCGCGCACCAGCAGCCGGCCGCCTGCCATCAGATCACCATCCGTACGCCTTCGACGGCGCCCAAAGCCTGATACAGCTGATCGGCCATCGCCTGATCGGCCACCATCACCTCAATGGCCACCGCCCAATAGGTGCCTTTGCTGCTCGGTTTATGGCTGGGCACATAGTCGCCGGGTACCAGCGCCTGTACCGCTGCGACCACTCGGTCGGGCAGTTGCGGATCGGCAACGCCCATCACCCGAAAGGAGAAGCGCGCCGGAAATTCCAGATATTTGCCGAAGTCTGTCATAGGCGTGATGGCGGGGACGGCCCCGCCCGCTCCTTTAGCCGAACAGGTTGGAGAAGAAGCGCACGACATGGTCCCACATGCGCGAGAACCAGCCGGCTTCCGGCACTTCAGCCAGGGTCACCAACGGCTTCTCGGCGATCAGCTCGTCGCCCAGATGAAAGCGCACAGTGCCCACGCGCTGGCCGAGGGTCAGCGGCGCGGTCAGCTCGCTATCGAGGGTGAAGTCGGCTTTCAGCTCGTTGCTACGGCCACGCGGCAGGGTGATGGCCACCCGCTCATTGACCCCCAGTGCCACCTCATCGGCGGTACCAAACCAGACCCGGCTCTTCTGGAACTCATGGCCGGCCTGATAGGGCACCAGGGTTTCAAAGAAGCGGAAGCCCCAGGTGAGCAGCTTTTTGCTCTCCTCTTTACGGGCATTTTCCGAGGTAGTGCCCAGCACTGCAGCCACCAGTCGCATGTCGCCTTCGGTAGCGCTGGAAACCAGGCTGTAGCCGTTCTCTTTGGTGTGGCCAGTCTTGATGCCATCTACCTTGAGCGACTTGTCCCACAACAGCAGGTTGCGGTTCATCTGGGTGATGCCGTTGTACTCAAACGACTTCTCGGCGTAGATAGCGTACTCCTCGGGCAGGTCGCGGATCAGCGCAGCGCCGAGCAGCGCCATGTCACGAGCGGTGGTGTAGTGGTTTTCAGCCGGCAGACCGTGGCTGTTGACGAAGTTACTGCCGCTCATGCCGATCTCTTGGGCATAAGCGTTCATCATCTGGGCGAAGGCGTCTTCACTACCGGCAATGTGCTCGGCCATGGCCACGCAGGCATCGTTGCCAGACTGGATGATGATGCCGCGATTGAGCAGATCGACCGACACATAGTCGCCGACCTTGATGAACATCAGCGATGAACCGGGGAAGTTCTTGGCCCAGGCGTTTTCGCTCACCAGCACCTGATCTTCAGGCTTGATTTTGCCGCTCTTGAGCTGCTTGCCGATGATGTAGCTGGTCATCATCTTGGTCAGGCTGGAGGGCCCTAGCCGTTCATCGGCATTGCTTTCGGCCAGCACCTTGCCGCTCTCAAAATCCATCAGCACATAGGCACGGGCGCCCAGTTGCGGGGCATCGGGGATGATTGGGCTGGTGGCGCTAACGGCGCCAGCAAACAGCAGGCTACTCAAGGCAACAAGGTGACGCAGACGCATGAGGTGCGGATCTCCGTGGCAGCGGGGCGCCAGCTGGCGCGGGCTCGAATCTGTGGCCCGCTACTATACCGGAGCCCCCCCGCAGCGACCACCCTTGGCGCCGTCCGGGATTGCGCCTGAGGGCAAGGTGCCTCCCCTACCCTCAAGCGCCGGATGGGGCAAATTAAGCCGGCGTGCTCCAGTCCACCCAGCCAAAGTACCAGCTGGCCAGCACCAACAGGCCAAAGGCGATGCGGTAATAGGCAAAAGGCACAAAGCTATGGCGAGTAACATAGGCCAACAGCGCCTTCACGGTCAGCAGGGCAGCAATAAAGGCAGCAATAAAACCAACGCCAAACACCGCCAAGTCCTCTACAACCAGCAGATCGCGGTTCTTGTACAGGTCATAGACGGTGGCCGCGAACATGGTGGGAATGGCCAGGAAAAAGCTGAACTGGGTGGCCGTCTGGCGCGACAAGCCAAACAGCATGCCGCCAATGATGGTGGCGCCAGAGCGCGAGGTACCGGGGATCATCGCCACCGATTGGGCAAAGCCCACCTTGAGCGCGTCCTTCCAGCTCATCTCCTCCATGCTGTGGACCCGCGCCTCTTTCTCGTGGCGCTCCGCCAGGAGGATGATGAGGCCGCCGACGATCAGGGCACTGGCCACCACCACCGCATTGAACAGCAGCTCTTTGATGGTGCCGTGAAACAGCACTCCCAGCACCATGGCCGGCAGGAAAGCACAGATGATGTTGATGGTCAGGCGGTTGGCGTCGGGATCGCGGCCGAGGCCGGTCACCACCTTGTAGATGCGCTCCCGGTAGATGTTGCACACCGCCAGAATGGCTCCGAACTGGATGGCGATCTTGAACACGCTGGCGCGTGCGTCATTAAAGTTGAGCAGATCACCGGCGATGATCAGGTGACCGGTGGAGGAGATCGGCAAGAACTCGGTGAGCCCCTCAATGATGCCGAGAATGAGGGCTTTGAGCAGCAGTATCAGGTCCATGACAAAGGCACTCCGCAAGTACAACAACAGTAAAAAAGCCAACGCAACGAGCTAAGCGCCCGCATCGTCAGGCCAGCGAAACTCCACCGGTGCCAGCTGCTGGCTGGCGCGATCATAAGCGGCCCATAGCTGGCCGTAACTGCGGCCATCAACGGGGTGACGCAATTCAGGCGCCAGCTCGGCCAGTGGCCAGAGCACAAAGGCGTTGGTCAGGATCTCGGCCCGCGGCAACACCACCGGGATATCGACACACAGCTGGTCATAGAGCAGCAGATCGAGATCAGCGCTGTGGCAACTGGCCGCCGCCATGCCGGCGCGGCGTCGGCCGAGAGCCGTCTCGATGGCGCGCAACCCCGCCACCACGGCATCCAGCGACAGTTCAGTGGTGGCCCGGGCGACCAGATTAAGAAACGGCGGACCAACGAAACCGACCGCCTCACTCTCGTACACCGACGACAGTTGCAGCGGGCCGAGCAACGCCTGCAATCCGGCAACGGCAGCGCGCACATTGACCGCCGCGTTCTGGTTACTGCCGATGCCGACAAACACCTCTGCCATCAACGGCTCCGCCGCAGGGTGATGCCCACCGCCTCGGCCTCAGCCACGGCGCCGCGCTTGCGCACCGTCACCTCCACCGCTTTGACCCGCGCATCCGCCAGTGCCAAAGCCAAGATCTCGCCAGCCAGATGCTCGATCAGGGCAAAAGGGCGACTGCTGGCCAAGGCCCGAATGGCGTCGGCCAGAGTGGCGTAGTTGAGGGTGTCGTCGAGCCGATCACTGGCCGCCGCCGCTGACAAATCCGCGTCAAGGCGCAGGTCAACCGCGAGCGGGCGCAGGCTCTGCTGCTCCCAGTCATAGACGCCGATGCGGCAGCGCACCGTCAGTGCTTGAATGAAAAGGCTATCCATGCTGTACACATAGCCGCCATGGGCGAATGGGCGTATGCTACCAGCTCACACAAGGTGTTGCACCGATCACCCTTTTTTGCGGAGTTGTGACCCCCAACATGGACCCGTTGGTTTTCGCCGCCGTTGTTAGCGGTTATCTGATGGGCTCGCTATCGAGCGCAGTACTGGTGTGCCGCGCCTTTGGCCTGCCCGATCCCCGTACCCAGGGCTCCAACAACCCTGGGGCCACTAACGTGTTCCGCCTTGGCGGGCTGCTGCCCGGTATCCTTACCCTGCTTGGCGATCTGCTCAAGGGCACCATTCCGGTATGGGGTTCGTTCTTTCTCGGCATTGAGCCGTTATGGCTAGGAGTGGTGGCCATCGCCGCCTGTCTCGGCCACATGTTCCCGCTCTATCACCGCTTTCATGGTGGCAAGGCAGTCGCCACCGCCTTCGGCGCTCTGCTGCCAATTGGCCTCGATCTCGGCGGCCTGTTGCTCGGCACCTGGGTGGTGACCCTGGTATTCAGCGGTTATTCGTCGCTGGCCAGCATCGTCACCCTGCTGCTGGCCCCCATCTATGTCATGTGGATCAAGCCGCTCTACACCTTCCCGGTACTGATGCTGTCGGCCATCATGCTGCTGCGCCACCGCAGCAACATCATCCGCCTGCTGAAAAAGCAGGAACCCAAGGTGAAGGACAAAGGCTCGCGGGTACGTTGAATCAGTCGCCAAGACAGCCACGCGAGCCCTGAGTCAGTCACTGGCCCGTTAGCCAAAACCGTACGGGTAACGCTGAACCCTTAGCGATTCAGCGGCGCCAGCTCGGTCAACGGCCAGCGCGGCCGGGCGGTTACTGCCAACGGCGCCTGTTCCCCTGACTGCAACCGCAAACAGCCGGCCAGCGCAATCATGGCGCCGTTATCGGTGCACAGCGCCAACCGTGGAAAGTAAACAGTGGCGCGATGACGGCGGGCCAGATCCTGCAACTGGGCACGCAACTGCAGGTTGGCGCTGACCCCACCGGCCACCACCAACTGCTTGCGTCCTGTCTCCTTGAGGGCCCGCTTGCACTTGATCACCAGCGTCTCCACCACCGCCTCTTCAAAAGCACGGGCGATGTCGGCGCGGGTCTGATCATCATTGCCATTGGCGGCAATGCAGTTGGCGGCAGCGGTTTTCAGGCCGCTGAAGCTGAAATCCAACCCCGGTCGGTCGGTCATGGGGCGTGGAAAGGTGAAACGCCCGCTGTTGCCACTCTGAGCCAGCTTGGCCAGCGCCGCACCGCCAGGGTAGCCGAGGCCGAGCAGCTTGGCGGTTTTGTCGAAGGCTTCGCCGGCCGCATCGTCCACCGACTCGCCGAGCAGGCGGTAGCTGCCCAGGTCGGCCACATCAAACAGCTGGGTATGACCACCGGAAACCAGCAGGGCCACAAAAGGCACCTGAGGGCTGGGCTCTTCCAGCAAGGGCGCCAGCAGATGGCCCTCAAGGTGATGGACGGCCACCGCTGGCTTATTCCAGCCATAGGCCAGACCGCGAGCAAAGGTGGCCCCCACCAGCAGGGCGCCAATCAACCCAGGGCCTGCGGTATAAGCAACGCCATCGATATCGGCCGGGGTGAGACCCGCTTCGTCGAGCGCCGCCCGCACCAGCGGCACCAGCCGCTTGACGTGATCGCGCGACGCCAGCTCCGGCACCACACCGCCATAGCGGGCATGCATCGCCACCTGACTATGCAGCTGGTTGGCCAATAGCCCCCGCTCGCTGTCATAGATGGCAACGCCGGTCTCATCACAGGATGTTTCAATACCCAGTACGCGCATCTGACCCCCTCTTTGCGGCCGCCATTTTAGCGGCCCGACCAGGCCCCGACCACCGCCGGGGCACAGGGTTATTGGCAGCGATCTCAGCGCTCCGCACGCATGCTGGGCAGGCCGTCGATCTCATCATCCAGATCGAGCGATAACAGGGGCTGGGCAGGCGGCTGCACCGGCACTAGTGGCTCCGGGCGCGGCGGCTCGGCCGCCTGGGTTTGGGCATCGCTCAGGGTGGTACGGCAATCGGGATAGTTGGAACAGCTCCAAAAGGGCGCCGCCTGCGGATCTTTGGGCCGCACCCGCACCATCTGGGCGGCGCAGCGCGGGCAATGGGGAGCGAGCCCCTCGGCCGCTGCTGCCGGCTTGAACGGCGCGGCGGGCGCAGGGGTGGCCGGGCGGCTCAAGGGCAGTTCGGGCTCGATGCGATCAGCCACCGCTGGACGACCACGCCCCTCCGCCGACTGACGGCCGAGGGCGCCGTCGGCCAGCGACGGTCCTCGATCGCGCACCACACCGCCAGCCGCGCCCAGCGTCTGGCGGGGGCGCAGCTGCGGCTCACTACGGGGGCGAGGTTCAGCGGTCAGCCTCGGCTCGGCGCGCACGGCGGGTTCAGCCTTGGGCGCTGGCTCGGCGTGCAGCCGGGGCTCGGTGCGGCCCGCTGCCGGCTGGCGCAACTGCGGTTCAGCCCGGGGGCTCGGCTCACGTCGCAGCTGCGGCTCACGGTTGATGCGGGGGGCGCTAATACGCGGCTCGGGCACCTCGGCGCTGAGTGGCGCGTCGAGGGCGACCTCCTCCTCGGTGGCCAGGGCGACGGCCAGATGGCGCTTGAGTTCCAGTAGGCTGTAGCTGGTGCGCGCTTCGACCACCAGCACCGGCACGCCAACCTTACGGCAGACGCCCACCAGCCAATCGTCATGCTCAATCCGGCCGCGCCGCCCCTGAGCAGGGTCGCGCAGCTCGACCAATGCCAGCGGGGCAAAACTGTGGCTGTCACAGACGACAAAATCAGCTTGGCGGCCGGCCAGTTCATCGACAGCCAGCTGCCAGCTCTTGCTGTTAACCGGCAAATCGACGGCAAACAACTCCGCCAGCCGTACCTTGGCCAGCAAGCGGTAGCGGCCGCCAATGGCCTGTTCCATCGCCTGGGCAAATGCACGCTCAGCCGGCGTCAGCAGGCTGTCAACCAACAGGTAGGGGCCTTGCGCCGCACGGCGCCGTTTGATCCAGAACACCAGCAGAGCCAAAGCCACCGCCAGTACCAGCAAAATCGCCACCACCACCTGTCACTCTCCTGCGTTCGTTGGCAAACGGCGCCTATGCTCCGCCAAGCCGCGTCTGGATGCCAGTGGTGTTGTGGCCCGGCTGCTAACTTTTTACTCAGCCGCCAGTGACTGGCGGAAAGATCGCCACTTCGTCGCCATCAGCAACGGTGGTGGACCACTGGGCCATGGTCTGGTTGACCGCCACCCACAACCGCTCGTCGCTGAGTGGCGGTTGCCATTCTGGGTGGGCATCGATCAGCGCGGCGCGCACCGCCTGGCCATCCGCCAGTTCGGCTGCCGCCAGAGTCAGGCCATCGCAGCCTAACTGTTCGCGCAGGGCACCAAAAAATTTCACCCGGATCATGCCCCCTCCCGCCGGTAGTCGCCTGACTTACCGCCGCTTTTGCTCAGCAGTTCGATATCGGTGATGCAGATATCCTTCTGCACCGCCTTGCACATGTCATACAGGGTCAGGGCGGCAACGCTGGCGGCGGTCAGGGCCTCCATCTCGACGCCGGTCTGGCCGTTGACTCGGCACAGGGCGCGAATGCGCACTCCCGGCAGCGCCTCATCCAGGGTCAGATCGACGGTGACTTTGGTTAGCGCCAGCGGGTGACAAAGAGGGATCAGCTCGCTGGTCTTTTTGGCGGCCATGATGCCGGCAATACGGGCCGTCGCCAGCACGTCGCCCTTGGGCAAGGCACCATCGCGCAGCAGCGCCAGGGTCGCTGGCGCCATGATCACCGCCGCCACCGCTTCGGCGCTGCGACTGCTAACCGCCTTGGCTGAAACATCGACCATATGGGCTTCACCGGCACTGTTGAGATGGGTCAGCTGCGGCTCGGACATGCACCCTCCCCGTTCAGTTTCTTGAGGTGAGGCACCATGTTGCACGGGCGCTGACGGGCATCGAGCTGGTCGCGGATAATGGCGTCCCAGCCAGTCATACAGGCGCCGGGCGAGCCCGGCAGGCAGCAGATCAGCGTGCCGTTGGCTAGCCCGGCCAACGCCCGGCTCTGCAGTGCCGAACCACCAATCTCCTGGTAGCTGAGCTGGCGGAACAGTTCGCCGAAGCCGTCGATCTCGCGGTCGAACAGCACCCGCACCGCCTCTGGCACCTGATTGCCGGGGCCAAAGCCGGTGCCGCCATTGACCAGCACCACCTGCACCTCGTCGCTGGCGATCCAGCGGCTAATGAGGGCGCGCAGCTGATAGCGGTTATCTGGGCTGATCAGCCGCTCGGCCAGCTGATGGCCTGCGGCAGTCAAGGCATCGCTCAACGCCTGACCGGCGCTGTCCTCGGCCAGGGTACGGCGGTCAGAGAC
>JAGOCY010000443.1 GCA_017998495.1 Corallincola sp. | reverse complement strand
GCTGACGGCGTGGCTCTGGCCATCAATCAGCAGGTGGTGCCACGGGCCTGCTGGGCCACCACCACCATCCATCCCGGCGACCAGCTGCTGCTGGTCGGCGTCATTGCCGGAGGCTGACCATGCTCCCCTTTACCCTTGCCGATCAGACCTTCTCCAGCCGGCTGTGGCTGGGCAGCGGCAAATTCGCCAGCGCCGAGCAGCTGACCGAAGTAGTGGCCGCCAGCGGTACCGAACTGGTAACCCTGGCCATCACCCGCCTCGATCTGGCCAGCGACCGCGATCAGCTGCTGGCGCCGCTGCGCGCCTGTGGCGTGCGGCTGCTGCCCAACACCGCCGGCGCCCGCAATGCCGACGAGGCGCTGCTGCTGGCCCGGCTCACGCGTGAGGCGCTGGGCACCCCCTGGCTGAAGCTGGAGATCCACCCCGATCCCCGCTACCTGATGCCCGATCCGGTCGAGACCCTCAAGGCCGCCGAGCAGCTGGTGGCCGAGGGCTTTGTGGTGTTGCCCTATGTGCATGCCGATCCGGTGCTGTGCAAACGCCTCGAAGAGGTGGGCTGCGCCGCCGTGATGCCGCTGGCCGCCCCCATCGGCAGCAATCGCGGCCTGCTCAGCCGCGACTTTCTGGCCATGATCATCGACCAGAGCCGGGTGCCGGTGATCGTCGATGCCGGCCTCGGCGCCCCCAGCCATGCCGCCGCGGCGCTGGAGCTGGGGGCCAGCGCCGTGCTGGTCAACAGCGCTTTGGCGGCGGCGGCCGATCCGGTGGCCATGGCCCACGCCTTTCGTCTGGCGGTCGCTGCGGGCGCCCTTGGCCACAGCGCCGGGCTGGCCACCAGCCAAACGCAGGCGGTGGCCAGCAGCCCGCTGGCGGCATGGCTGGAGGCGCTGGCATGAGCTTCGCCCACTGGCTTGAGAGCAGCGACTGGCAGCCACTGCGCCGCCAGATCGGCCAGCATGACCCCGCCGCAGTACAGGCCGCCCTGCACCAGCCGGGGGCGGCGCTGCCGCTGTGGCAGGCGCTGCTGTCACCCGCCGCCGGCCAGCAGCTGGCGGCCATGGCCGCCCAGTCAGCGGCGCTCAGCCGCCAGCGCTTTGGCCGCACCATGCGCCTGTTTGCCCCGCTCTATCTCTCCAACCGCTGCAGCAACATCTGCAGCTATTGTGGCTTTTCGATGCACAACGCCATCCGCCGCCTGACCCTCGACCGCGAGGCGCTGGAGCAGGAGCTGCAGACGCTGCACCGCCAAGGGTTCGATGAGCTGCTGCTGGTCAGCGGCGAAAGCAGCCAGGAGGTCAATCTCGATTATCTGCGCCATGCCATCAGCCGTGGCAAGCAGCTGTTCCGCCAGGTGCTGATCGAGGTGCAGCCGCTGACCGAGGCCGACTATCGCCAGCTGGTGGCGGCCGGTCTCGATGGCGTGCTGGTCTATCAGGAGAGCTACCACCGCCCGACCTATGCCAGCGTGCATCTCAAAGGGCCCAAGCGCGACTTCGACTGGCGGTTGGCCGCCCCGGCACGCGCCGCGGCGGCAGGGGTGGAGCGCATCGGCCTGGGGGTGCTGCTTGGCCTCAACGACTGGCGCAGCGAGCTCTATCTGCTGGCCGGTCATCTGCGCCAGCTGCAGCAGCAGTTCTGGCGCAGCCGTTTCCAGCTCAGCCTGCCGCGCCTGCGCCCCTGCACCGGCGGCGCGCCGGTGGCGGCGCCGGTCAGCGACCGCGAACTGGTGCAGGCCCTGTGCGCCCTGCGCCTGCTGGCGCCGGAGGCCGGGATCAGCCTCTCCACCCGCGAGCCAGCGCCACTGCGCGATCAGCTGGTACAGCTGGGCGTCACCCAGATGAGCGCCGGCTCCAGCACTCAGCCCGGGGGTTACAGCGGCAACGGGGAGGCGCTGGAGCAGTTCGCCACCAGCGATCAGCGCCCCCTCAGCACCGTCGCCCAGCGCCTGCAGCAACTCGGTCTGGCGCCCGTGTGGAGCGATGGTCGCTGGGGTGGTGAACGGTGGGGCGATGAGCGGCAGCGCAAAGCACAGCAGACCACGGCTTGCGCCTATGGCCAACTTGGACAAGCATGAGACCTCACCGCTCGGCCGCTGACCGCATGAACAAGGAACTGTTATGACCACACTGCAGCTACCCACCCCGCTGGTGGATGTCGCTTGGCTGGCAGCTCACTTGGCCGATCCTCGGCTGGTGGTGCTCGATGCCCATATGGCCCCGCCGGGCAGTGCGCCGGTGGCCGGGCCGGTGATGCAGATCCCCGGCGCCCGGCGCTTTGATTTCGACAGCGATATTCGCGACCAGCGCAGCCCGCTGCCGCATATGCTGCCGTCGGCGGAACAGTTCACCGCCCAGGTGCAGGCGCTGGGCATCAACCGCGACAGCCTGATCGTGGTCTATGACCGTCTCGGCATCTTCTCGGCACCACGTGCACTGTGGATGTGGCGGGCGATGGGCCATGGCGCCGTGGCCATTCTCGACGGTGGCCTGCCAGCCTGGCAGGCGGCTGGACAGCCGGTTGAAGAGGCGCAGCCTTATGC
>JAGOCY010000442.1 GCA_017998495.1 Corallincola sp. | reverse complement strand
CCCGAATGATCAGCACATTGGGCACCACGATTAAGAGGGTCAAGAGCCAGAAACTGGCGTAGATCCACGCAAAAGGAACGTGCGCGTCAAGCCCGGTGAACTGCCAGAACGCCACCGTGGTTGCTACCCCTCCCGCCGTCAGCAGCAGCGGCATAGCCAGACCAGCAGCGAAGTTGGCCTTGGTCCAGTGCACTGCTTCGGCGTCAGCGCGTTTCATGGTGGTGCTGATGGATCTGTTGCCGCTGGGCATCCCGCAACGCGGCCCTTGCTACATATACATTGAGTGCAACTCTGCGGACCAATGTCGTTTGCAACAGCATGGCCGCCAACATGGGGGCGGCAAGCGCAATGCAGTAGTGGCTAGCAGGGGCTTTTAGTGTCCAGTTAGCGCAGACTATTGCTACTGCCGAGGCCGCCGTGAGGTAGTGGTTAATGTTGAAAAGCCGGATATGTCCTTGCCCAAATATCAACAGGTTGGGCAAGGCCACAACGGCGGTGACCAGCATCATGATGGCAAACCAAGTGGCATTGCCAATGTTCGCCAGCAAACCGGTCGCGATCAGTAATAGCCCCGTGGCACACCCTACGCTAATGAACACCAAGACGATGGCCACTGGGCCAAGAACCAGCCCGGCAAGTGACCATTCCACATGGTCAACGTCAGCGCGTTTCATGGCCCAACTCCTCATAAAAACCGATGGCCAGTGTTTTGATGGTGCCGCTCAGCGCACTACCGGCAAAACTCAGGGTGGCGCCGATGGCATCTTTCAACTGCAACTGGATGCTATGGGACAGCTGGGCGTTGCTGTAGCGCTTGGGTAGGGCGCCGCTGCGGGTCAGCTCGCGCAGACGGGCTGCCGAGGTGCCCGGGTGGTTGAGGCGGTTAACCTCGTCGGTCAATCGCTTGCGCTCTTGGCGGCTGAGGCCGTTTAGCACTTCGCGGGTTGATTTGCCGGTGGTGCGGCGCAGCGTATGCACCATTCGAATGGTTGTTGCACCGGCAGCGGCCGCACCGCCCAAGGAGATGATATCGAGAGTCGTCATCATGCTCTGGTACCAAGCTTCGCTATCCAAAGAATCAAGTCGCTCTGGCGCCCACACTTCAGTTGGAGTCCGTATCAGGCCCACCATACATTGTGCGGAGGATGCAGTTGCCGCCGCATAACCGAGGTAAGTGATCGCCGCACTGGTGCCGCCGGTGATGGGGATGGCGGTGGTACTGCTGGCAACCACAATCCAGCCAAGCACGGCAGCGCTGCAACTAAGGGCGGTGCCGACCAATTCACCCACCAGCTTCGATTCACGGCGCGAGGTTTTCAGGTCCAGTGCGTGGTTCTGGGCACTCAGATAGCGCGGCGGTTCGCGCAGGATGATCTGTAATGGGTAGCGGCGGCACACGGGCGAGAAGGGGCGCAGCTGCACCATGTTGAACTCATGGTCGATGAAGATCACGCCGGCGCCGGTAGCGGCCGGGATCTGATCAATGGCGGTAAACAGCTGCGGCAGATTGACCTGCCACTCGATGCGCTGGCGCGCCCGTTGTTCGTTAAAGCGCTGCAGCGGGTTGATGGCAAAGGCGGTGTGGGTCATCGGGTCTCTCCATTGACGATTTACCCTCCATGGGTGGCGGGATAGTAGCGGCACCAGCGCCGCCCGCCAAGCGTGGCGAGGAGATGGTGCCCAGTGCTTCGCTTCTTGCTGGGCTAGCCGCTGACGTTCCGTGCTGGTTGGGCGCCATCCGTCAGCCTGCGCTGCACCCGGCACGGATTGCCTGCCGCAACCACGCCGGGCGGGATATCGCGGGTGACCACGCTGCCGGCACCGATGACGCTGCCATCGCCGATGGTGACGCCGGGGCAGACAATGACTCCGCCACCCAGCCAGACATCATGGCCGATATGAATCGGTCGGCCGAACTCGACACCACTGCGCCGATCGGCGGCATCCAACGGATGAGCGGCGGTCAGCAGCTGTACCCCGGGGCCGAACAGCACATGGTCGCCGATGGTCACCGGGGCCACGTCGAGGATCACGCAGTTGAAGTTGAAATAGACCTGGCGACCGAGCTGGATGTGGCTGCCGTAGTCACAGAAAAATGGCGCCGTGATGTAGACGTCGGTCGGCTGGCCAAAGAGTGCGCTAAGCAGCAGCTGGCGCTCGTGGTCGCTGGCGGTGGGCGCCAGCTGGTTGAACTGCTGGCACAGCTCGCGGGCCCGCAGGCGGGCGGCGACCAGTTCGCTGTCGCTGGCGTGGTAGGGCAGGCCTGCCAGCATCCGTTGGCGTTCGCTCATGATCAGGGCTCTGGCGTCGGGGGCTCCATTATTCGGGCCATCTCCACCACTGGCAACGCCTTACCTCAGCCGCTCCACCCGGTAGCGGCCGCCCAGCACCATGAACTCCCCTTCGCCGTCCAGCGGGCCGGGCAGCAGGCTGTCGAAGCAGACGATCTTGGTCAGTGGCACGGCCACCGCCAGTACCTGGGAGCCGAAGCGGCAGGCGGCGTCGGCGTCGCGGGTGAAGGAGCTGAGGTTGTTGTAGGCG
>JAGOCY010000441.1 GCA_017998495.1 Corallincola sp. | reverse complement strand
CAAGCTGCCGATCCAGGCGGTGGTCGACAAGATCACCCTGTGGTTTGTGCCGGCGGTGCTGCTGGCGGCGGCCCTGACCTTTGTCGGCTGGCTGCTGTTTGGGCCGTCACCGGCGCTGACCCTGGCACTGGTGAACGCGGTGGCGGTGCTGATCATCGCCTGCCCCTGTGCCATGGGGCTGGCCACCCCCACCTCGATCATGGTGGCCACCGGCCGTGGCGCCGAACTGGGGGTGTTGCTGCGCAAAGGCGAGGCGCTGCAGCTGCTCAAGGATGCGCAGGTGGTGGCGCTGGACAAGACCGGCACCCTGACCGAAGGGCGGCCACAGCTGACCGATCTGGAGCTGGCCCCGGGCTTTGCGCGCAGCCAGCTGCTGGCCTGGGTTGCGGCGGCGGAATCGCGCTCCGAGCATCCGCTGGCGCGGGCCATAGTGGCGACGGCGCAGGCCGAGGGCATTGCCCTGCCGGCGGTCAGCGACTTTGAATCGGTGACCGGTATGGGGGTGGTGGCCACCGTTGCCGGGGTGCGCGTGGCCGTGGGTGCCGACCGTTTTATGGCGGCGCAGGGGCTGGATGTGAGTGCCTTCGCCAGCACTGCGCAGCGGCTGGCCAACGACGGCAAGTCGCCGCTCTATGCCGCCGTTGACGGCCAGCTGGCCGCCATCATCGCGGTGGCCGATCCGCTCAAGCCCACCACCCCGGCGGCCATCGCGGCGCTGCACCAGCTGGGGCTGAAGGTGGCGATGATCACCGGCGATAACGCCCGCACCGCCCAGGCCATTGCCCGCCAGCTGGGGATCGACGAGGTGGTGGCCGAGGTGCTGCCGGCCGGCAAGGTCGAGGCGGTACGTCGGCTGCGGGCGGCTCACGGCCGGCTCGCCTTTGTCGGTGACGGCATTAACGATGCCCCGGCGCTGGCCGAGGCCGATGTCGGGTTGGCCATTGGCAGCGGCACCGATGTGGCTATTGAGGCCGCCGATCTGGTGCTGATGGGCGGCAACCTGCAGGGGGTGGCCGCCGCCATCGCCCTGTCGCGCGCCACCCTGCGCAATATTCACCAGAACCTGTTTTGGGCCTTTGCCTACAACATCGCCCTGATCCCGGTGGCGGCCGGCGTGCTCTACCCCCACTGGGGGCTGCTGCTGTCGCCGGTGCTGGCGGCGGGGGCGATGGCCCTGTCCAGCGTGTTCGTCCTGACCAACGCCCTGCGTCTGCGGCGCTTTCAGCCGCCGCGGGTGAGAATCCGCCGCGGGTGAGAGCGGCCGGCCACTGATGGAGGAGATCTGCCATGAATATCGGTCAAGCGGCCAAAGCCTCCGGGGTGTCGGCCAAGATGATCCGCTACTACGAAGCGATCGGCCTGATCCCGCCCGGCGAGCGCACCGAGGCGGGCTACCGCACCTATGGCCCCAAGGATCTGCATCGGCTGCAGTTTATCCGCCGGGCGCGCGATCTCGGCTTCCCGGTGGTGGAGATCGGCGCTCTGCTCAGCCTGTGGCATGACCAGTCGCGCCAGAGTGGCGATGTGAAACGGCTGGCCGCCGCTCACCTAGCCGAGCTGGAGCGGCGCATGGCTGCGCTGCAGCAGATGGCCGACACCCTCAAGAGCTTGATCCACTGCTGTGCTGGCGACCAGCGCCCTGACTGCCCGATCCTGCGCACGCTGGAGCAGCCCGCGGACGGCGCTGCGCCGGCGCCGGGGCGCAGCCGCCAGCGGCGCCAACCACCAACGACCAAAGGCCGCAACTGAGCGGCCAGGGTTAGGCGAGTAGCAACAGGGGCCGCCTGCCGTTCGCTGACGGCAGGCGGCCGTTGGCGTTAGCGCTCGCCGGGCGGGAAACCGGCGGCGGTGAGGGCGTCGATGATCGCCTGCGGCGGGGCGGCGGTCTCTACCGTCACCAGGCGCGCGGGTGGATCGCTGATCACCCGGGCATGGCCATCGACGGCGGTGATGGCGCGGCTGACGGCGCGGGCACAGCCGCCACAGGTCATGTTGGCCAGATAGAACTGCATGCAAGGCTCCTTGGTGGTGGGTGGGGCCGTGCCAGTCTGGTCCTTGCCATGGTGGCAAGGTCAAGGCCGGTGCGCGCGGCAGTAGTCAACTGATCACTGCTCGGTGACGGTAATTGCCAGCGCTGAGGTCACCAGCATCACCACTTTTTTTCCGACCGCCATCGGCGTCACGTCGACATCGGCACGCACAGGCACGGTGCGCAGGCTGCCATCTTCAAACTGCAGGGTGGCGGTGCGGCGCTCCACATCGACGGCGATGACGATGGCGGTTACCTGACGGTGTTCGGCAGCGACCAGCCCTGGCTTGGCCCCCTCCTCGGCGGCGACCATCAGCTGTTCACTACCATCTGCCGGCAGCTGGGCGGCATCGGTCACATAGATCACGGTCTCGACCACCAGCTCGACCTTGACCCGATCACCCACCGCCAGCTGCGGGAAGTTGATCATCTCTGCCGCGGCTTTCACTTTTCGGCGATGGCCGGCGCCATCTTCAAGCACGAAAGTACGCTGCTCGGTGTCGATGGCAGCCACG
>JAGOCY010000440.1 GCA_017998495.1 Corallincola sp. | reverse complement strand
GGCTTTGGTCTGGTCGCGCATCGTGAGCTCCATGCTGGGTAATCAGGGCCTGGCCAGCATAGCGGTGGTGCGGGCCGCAAGCGACCCGTGCGCGCGGCTACAGCCCCAAAACCCGGCTGATATCACTGCTCTGCTCACGCATCGCCTGACTGATCGCTGCGCTGTGGCTGCGGGTACTGTTGGCCTGCTGCTCCACCTCGGCCATGGCCCCGGCAAAAGCCTGCAGCTGCTGCGCCTGCTGCTGCACCAGATCATGAGCCGCCTGAGCGGCCTCAGCCGAGCGTTGCGCCTGCCCACGCACCTGCCCCAAGGTTTGCTGCAGGCTGGCGGCAATCTCCTCCTGACCGCTGGCGGCATCATGGATGCCATTGATCTGACTGCGTAACTGATGGGCCGCCTGCTCCAGCTGGGCAAGCATGGCGCCAATCTCCCCCAAAGATTCCTGAGTGCGAATGGCCAGTTTGCGCACCTCATCGGCGACTACCGCAAAGCCACGGCCATGCTCGCCCGCGCGCGCCGATTCGATAGCAGCATTCAGCGCCAGCAGATTGGTCTGCTCGGCCACAGTACGGATCACCGCCGTCACTGTGCCCATGCTGGCCACCGAACCCGCCAGCTGTTCAAGGATGGTCAGCCCCTGCTGCACCGCCTGCCGGGTGCTGTCAGCGGCCCGCGCCACTTGGCTGGCGCCACGATCACCCTCGGCCACCAGCTGTGAGGTGGCAGCCGCCTGTTGATCGACAATCCCGGACTGAGCGGCCAGATCGCGGGCCAGCAGACGCAGATCATCCAGAGCGGTGGTGGCCCGGGCCACATGGTTAGCGCTGGCGGCAGAGCTATCACTGACGCCTTGCAGCTGGCCTTCCAGGGCGACCAGTGCGTTGGAAACCACCGCCAGCTGCTCGCTACGGGCCCGGTTCTGCGCTTCCAGCTGCGCCAGCAGGCCGTTGAAGTAAGTGGCGATCTCACCCAGTTCTGAGCGTGGGTCAAGGCCGCTCAGGGCATGGTACTGGCCACTATCGACCAGCTGGCGGAAGGCATCACGCAGATTACGCAGGGGGCGCAACACATGGCGCTGGGTAACCAGCGCGCTGAGCGCGGCCAACAGCACCAGCACCGCCACCATTACCGCCAGTGCCAGCTCAACCTGGGTCATGGTCTGCAGCCGACGCTGATCGATAGCGCCCGCCATGGCGTCCAGCAGCGCCCCCAGTCCTGCAACCTCCTGCTGCAGCTCGGCGCTGCCGCTGCTGCGTTCACGGATCAGACTGACCGTCCGCTGCTGCTCAATCGGGTAACGGCGGAGCAGCGAACTCAACTCCTGCTGCACGCCTTTGGCTTGATCGGCCGGTGGTTTGGGTTTGCGCAGGGCATAAGGATCAACCGGCTCAGCCGCCTCCAGCAGCCCCAGCAAGGGTAGCGCGGCCAGCTGGCTGGCCTGCCGCTGCAGCTGACCAAAAGCAGCGGTATAGGCCTGGTCACTGGCGTCGTCACCCTGGGCAAAAAAACGGGCACGGGCAAGGGCCAGCGTTTGTAGCTCCTCCAGCAGGGCAGCCGCCAGGCGTACATAATCGGCACCCGCCGGTTTGCCTGCCGCCAGCGCCGCCAACCCGTAACTCTGGGCACTGCTCGCCTGGGCGGCCATCTCCCGCTCGGCATTGATCAACAACCCTTGCGGATCACCGCTGAGCTTGCCCAGGCCGAGGTAGCGATTGGCCAGATGCTCGCCCAGCTGCTGGCGCGCCGCCTCAAAGCGTTGACGACTCTCCTCATCCGCCGCCGCCAGCACTCCACTATCCAGTTGCTGCAGCAGCTGGACGGCAGCGCTATGTGCCAGCGTATCGCCACTGCGCAGATAGTGATCAATCTGCTGCGGCAGGTCGTTACCGATCTGGCTGGCGAGCTGGCGAAACGCCGCCAGTTGCCGATCCGAGGTTCGCAGTTGCCAGATGCCCCAGGCCAGCACCGAGGCAAAGAGCAACGCCAGGGCTGCCAGCATGGCAGCCTGCAACCTTGACACCGTTGATACCCGCATAACCCGCCCCCGCCGCAATCAGGGGGGCAGGTTATGACCGGCAGATGACCGAATGATGACAGCGTAAAATTAACTGACAGGCGCGTAGATATCGAACCTGTGGCCGCGGCTGGCGACCGCCCCGCTCGGCTTAACGCCGGCCAACGGCGGCGCGTCATCCGGGCGCTTGACCACCACCCGCTGGCGGGCCAACTGACGGGCTGGCCGCAGCAACGCATCAGCATCCTGATCGGCGCCCACCAGTTGCTGCAGCCACTGCATCTCCAGCTTGACCAGCGCGCTCTTGCGGCGGTGGGGGAACATGGGATCGAGATAGACCACCGCTGGCGGCTCCCCCTGCCAGCTGTTCAAGGTGGCCAGGGCCGCGCCATGGAGCAGCTGCATACGGCTGGCGATGACCGCCGTCGCCTCATCCATCAGCGCCCGTTGCAAGGCATCAGCCAGCAGCGCCGCCAGTGCCGGGTGGCGCTCCACCAGCGTCACCCGGGCGCCATGAGCAGCCAGAATAAAGG
>JAGOCY010000439.1 GCA_017998495.1 Corallincola sp. | reverse complement strand
CTGGCTGACCAGACTGACCGCTTCGTCGTTATAGTTGCCGGCCAGCAGACCGGTGATCTCGGCAGTGCCAACGAGGGCAATAGCCGGCACCTGGATCTCGACAAAGGTACCGAGATAGCGGGCCAGCTTGTCACTGGCCTGCCCCATGGAGACGTTGATCAACTCCTGCAGGCAGTCCCGTTGATCTTCAGTAATGGTCTGGCTGCTCATAAGAATCCGAATTTGTGCAGGATTTCAGTCAGCTTGTCGGTGTTGACCGGCTTGTGGATGAACTCCATGGCGCCGAGATCCATCACCCGCCGTTTCATCTCGGGCTGAATATCAGCCGAGATCACAATCACGAAGATTTCCAGCTTTTCAGCCTTGATCGCTTCAAGCACACCGGGGCCATCCAGCTCCGGCATGGTCAGATCAAGAAATAGCAGGGCAAACCGCTGGCTGCGCAGTTTTTCCAGACATTCGACGCCATTGGTGGCGAAGGTCACTTCGACCGGCCAACCCTCTGGCAGGCTGCGCACCACCTGTTTACGCGCCATGGCCGAATCGTCACAAACAAGAACGGGTAACGACATGCACCATCCTGTTTCACATTCAATCGATCTTGAGCGGCGCCCATAGGGACGCAAGGCCCGTCAGTACTGAGGTTTTATAGCACAGCGCTATTGGCCAGACCTAGAGTGGCAGAGGCTGGTCTGTGGCTTTGTGACCGCGGTTGGGATTTCGGTGGGATGCAAAGCGGGGCGGCGCTGAGACCGCCCCGGACCGGCTTAGTTACGTTCGATGATGGTGGCGATGCCTTGACCCAGCCCAATACACATGGTGGCCAGGCCGAACTGCAGGTCACGCCCCTCCAGCAGGTGGAGCAGGGTGGTGGTGATGCGCGCCCCGGAGCAGCCCAGCGGGTGACCGAGGGCAATGGCGCCGCCATTGAGGTTGACCTTGTCGTCCATCACCTCATGCAGCCCGAGATCCTTGACGCAGGGCAGGGCTTGGGCGGCGAAGGCCTCGTTCAGCTCCACCAGATCGATGTCGGCCAGGGTCAGGCCGGCATGCTTGAGGGCCCGTCGGCTGGCCGCGACCGGACCGTAGCCCATGGTCGAGGGGTCACAGCCGGTCACCGCCAGCGAACGGATGCGGGCGCGGATCGGCAGCCCCAGTTCGCGCGCCCGTTGCTCTGACATCACCAGCATCGCCGCCGCCCCATCCGACAGCGCCGATGAGCTGCCGGCCGTAACAGTGCCATTGACCGGATCAAAGGCCGGCTTGAGCTGGGCCAGCGTCTCGACCGTGGTTTCGGGGCGGATCACCTCGTCGTGCTTGACCAGGGTCAGGGCGCCATCGCTGTCGTGGCCGGTCATGGCCAGGATCTCGCGGTCAAAGGCGCCGCTGATGGTGGCGGCATAGGCGCGTTGATGGCTGCGGGCGGCAAAGGCGTCCTGGGCGTCGCGGCTGATGCCATGCAGCCGGCCGAGCAGCTCGGCGGTCAGCCCCATGGAGCCGGCGGCGCGGGCCACAGTGGTGGCCAGACCGGGGTGAAAATCAACGCCGTGGGTCATGGGCACATGGCCCATATGCTCGACGCCGCCGATCAGGTAGGCGTCGCCGAGGCCGGCGCTGATCCGGGCGACGGCATCATGCAGAGCCTGCATCGACGAACCGCACAGGCGGTTGACGGTGGTCGCTGGCACCGAGTGGGGGACGCCAGCCAGCAGTGCGGCATTGCGGCCGATGTTGAACCCCTGTTCCAGCGTCTGTTGCACGCAGCCCCAGATCACATCATCCAGCGTTGCTGGGGCCAGTGCCGGGTTGCGGGCCAGCAATGCCTGCATCAGTCGCGCTGACAGATCTTCAGCGCGGGTGTGGCGAAACACGCCACCTTTGGAGCGCCCCATGGGGGTGCGCAGACAATCGACAATGACAGCCTGATTCATGGTGTGGTCCCCCGGTTAGCGCGGATAAAAGGTGCGGTTACTGTCGGCCATCTCGTGCAGCAGCTTGGGCGGCTGATAGAGCGGGCCGAGGTGCGCCAGCGCCTCGGCCTGGGCCAGATAGGCGGCGATGCCGGTCTGATCCAGATAGCGGAACACGCCGCCGCGGAACGGTGGAAAACCGAGGCCATAAAGCAGGGCGATGTCGCCGTCGGCCGGCGAGGCGATGATCTGCTCCTCAAGGCAGCGCACCGTCTCGTTGATCATCGGCACCATCAGTCGGGCGATCACGGTGGCGGCATCCGGTAGCTGCCCCGAGACTGTGCCGAGCAGCGCCAGCGCCGCCGGGTCGGCCTGCTTCTGAGGTTTGCCCTTTTTGTCGGTTTGGTAGGCGTAAAAGCCGAGGCCATTCTTTTGGCCGAAGCGTTTGGCGGCGACCATGCGGGCGATGGCATTGTCGCTACTGGCCGCCATCCGCTCCGGATAACCGGCGGCCATCACCGCCTGGGCATGGTGAGCGGTATCGAGGCCGACTACATCGAGCAGCAGCGCCGGCCCCATCGGCCAGCCAAACTGCTTCTCCATGATGGCGTCAATTTTGGCGAAGTCAGCTCCTTCACCC
>JAGOCY010000437.1 GCA_017998495.1 Corallincola sp. | reverse complement strand
TCATGCTCGCCAGCGGCAGCTGGATCTTGCCGAGCTGGAGCACGCCTTCTGTCGGCGTGCTGCTGGCATGCGCCATCGTCATCGCTGGCTCGTTGCTGGCCATGGCCGTGCACCACCGCTTTTTGTTAGTGCTTACTTCCGGCCTGGTGGGCTACGGCAGCGCCATTCTGTTCCTGTTTGGTGGCGCGCCTGATTTGGCGTTTACCCAGTTTTCGGTCGAAACCGTGCTGGTCACGGTCATCGCCTCCGTCCTGCTGCTGATGCGGGTGGACCACTACTCGTCCGACTCCAAAGCCACTGGCGACCGCGTCGGCAGCCGCCTGTTCATCGCCCTGCTCACGGCCACGGTCCTTACAGGTTTGCTGCTGGCCGTGACCGCCCAACCGTTCGACACCGTGCTGGGAGCCTACTATGGCCAGCGCAGCCTGCCCGATGCGCATGGCTACAACGTGGTCAACGTGATTCTGGTGGACTTCCGCGGCTTTGACACCTTTGGCGAAAACAGCGTGATCTTCCTGTCGCTGCTGGCCACTCTGCCGCTGCTGGCGGTGATCCGCAAGCGCATCCTCAATCGCACCCTCCGTCGGCTGTCGCACGAAGCGGCCGAATCCGCCGCCGCCCAAGAAGGAGAAGCACCATGACCATCCTGCACCGCCTGGTCTTGCTCCGCGTCATGGGCAAGCCCATGTATTACCTGATTCTGGCGTTTTCGCTGTTCGTGTTCTGGCGCGGGCACAACGAGCCGGGCGGCGGCTTCATCGGCGGCCTGCTGGCCGTCAGCGCCACCCTGTTGCTGACCAACACGCACGGCGTGGTGGTTGCCCGCCGGCGCCTGCCTTTTCGCTCGCATGTGCGCCTGGCTGCTTTCGGCGTGCTGTGTGCGGCGGCTTCGGGCATTGCCGGCCTGCTGGCCGGGCACAGCTTCATGCACCATTTGTGGTGGGAGGTGCCCATGCCCTGGGGGCCGCTGGCACTCTCTACCGTGCAATTGTTCGATCTGGGCGTTTACCTGTGCGTCTGGGGCGGCATTGGCGGCTATGCCTCCGAGCTGCTCGCGCTGGGCGACGACGTTTGCCTGGAAATAGAAGCCGCCGTCGAAGCCGCACACCCCACACCGCACGACCAACACGCCGTGCAGGTGTATGAGGCCCTCGACCATCCACCGACCACAGAACCATCTACACCAAGGGAGCCATCATGATTTGGGCCATTGCCGCCGCCGTGTGGTTTACCCTGTTTGCAGGCATTTACTTGCTGCTGTCGCGCAATCTGTTGCGCAGCCTGATCGGCTTGCTGATGCTCAGCGGCGCCATCAACCTGGTGCTTTTTGCCAGTGGCCGGGTGGGCAGCATCTTGCCGCCCGTGATTGCTGCCTCGCAAACCGCGCTTTCTGCGCAAGACGCCAACCCCTTGCCGCAGGCGCTGGTGCTCACGGCCATCGTGATCGGTTTCGCGCTGACCTGCTTTTCGCTGATTCTAGCCATGGCGCTGCTGCGCAGCGGCTCGGGCATGGACATCAATGCCATGCGCACGGCCGAGCCCGAACCGACCGAACCGCTCAAGCCCCCCACTGCGCCGGATGCGTGCACCCTGCACGCCTCGATCGACCCGCTGCTGGACACAGCCCCCCTTCCCTCCTCACCCGCGCAGGCGGCCCCTTACAAGAAACACGCCTAAACCATGAACTTTCTGGTCGTTTCTCCTGTTCTCTTGCCGCTGATCACAGCCGCACTGACCGCAGCCCTCGCCCCGCGCAAATCGCTGCAACGCAGCGTCAGTCTGCTGGGCGCCTACGCATCGCTGATTTGTTCGGCCTATCTGCTGTATCTGGTCACACACGGGCCTACCCTGCAAGCTACTTTCGGCATCTGGTCGCAACCTTATGGCATCGGCTTCAGCATCGACCGCCTCAGCGCCCTCATGCTGCTGATTGCCTCGCTCATCGGCCTGGTCAGTCTGATCTTTCTGGCGGGCGACGCCACCGCCGGCAGCAGCGGGCGCTTTGCCATGCAAATTCCATTGGTGCACGGCCTGCTGGCCGGTGTGGGCGGTACCTTTGCCACCGCCGATATCTTCAACCTCTACGTCTGGTTCGAGGTAATGCTGATGTCGGCTCTGGGCCTGCTCAGTGGCGGCGCCAAACTGCACCATATGGAAGGCGCACTCAAATACATGACGCTGAACATTCTGGCCACCATGATGCTACTCACCGCCGTGAGCCTGGTGTACGGCGTGACCGGGCATTTGTCGTTCGAGGGCGTGCGCGCCGCCTGGCCGCACGTGCAGCCCCATGTGGCAGCCCCGATACTGGCGCTGCTGTGTCTGGCCCTGCTGGCCAAGGCCGGCGCCTTTCCCATGTACGCCTGGTTGCCGCCAGCTTATCCGGTGCTGCCCACATCCATTCTGGCGCTGTTTGCCGGCCTGCTCACCAAAGCAGGCACCTATGCCATCCTGCGCTTGCTCAGCGATGTATTCGTGACCGCGCTGCCCGCATGGCTGAATGATGCGCTGGGCTGGATCGCCTGCCTGACCATGGTGGCCGGGGTACTGG
>JAGOCY010000438.1 GCA_017998495.1 Corallincola sp. | reverse complement strand
CGTCAGAAACGCCGCCAAGGTTGAAAAGGCCCCCCAGAGCGTGGTTGATGAGGCAGTGGCCATCCTTGAGGCGATCCTGAACGGTTGATGCTAAAGGCTAATGTCCTGTTGTGATGCGCATCAGTAATGAAGGGCGCCTGTATTGGCGCCCCTTGCTAGACCCTAGCGAATGACCAGCTGGCGCTTTTCCAGTGGCAGGCCGTAGTCGCCGCCCTTGGTGTCGGCGGAGGGCAGCAGCCAGTTTGCCAGCGGCTCTGGCAAGCGCTCGGAAAAGGCTTTACGCAGTTCGGTACGGCGGTTGTCAAACCAGCTTTGGGTGATGCCCACGCCACGGAAGTTGTCCATGTTGGACTGATCGCCCTTCAGCGCCTGCAGGGTTTTGCCGGCCACCCGTACCTCGTTGTCGAAGGACTGATCCTGGTGATGTTCGATGCGCTCCAGACCATCGAGGGTGGCCTCGTCTTCAGCCATGACCGGCAGCCCCAGCAACGGCAACAGTTCCTGCAGATACTCGCGTAGCAGGTGGCCATCGGCACTGCCTTTGGCCGGGCGCCTGATTTCGGTGCCGGCCAGATGGGAGCGGGCAAACAGCAGGTACATTGCCAGGTCCAGTGGCGCCGGGGTAAAGGTCTCGCGAATGCGGTAGCGATCACTGGCCACCACAATCTCCGCCTCGTCAATGTCGATGGTCACCGTCAGATCCTCAGGATCAGCCGCCAGGTTGAACAGGTCGACCAGACGGCTGAACTCCAGCCGCTCGCTCTTGCTCAGCAGAATTTTGGGCAGTTCGGCGCGGTGGCGGATGAAGGGGATATCGGCCAGGGTGATCTCTGCCTGGCTAGCATCTGCCGGGTTACCAAACTCGTCGCGGATAAACTCGCCTTTAACGTCTTTGACGTAGCGGTGATCGCGGGCCAGGCTCGGGAACCAGAAACTGGCCCCCTCGTAACAGCGCTTGTTGACCAGCACATGGGTCAGGCGATCCTGATGGCGGCCAAACAGGCTCATGGCATAGCCAAGATAAAAGGTCATGGTCTTGCGGCCACCGGCCAGCGAGGCATGCAGACGGGTGTCGGCGCCATCGCCAGCGTCACCGTTCTGGGTCAGGTCGCGCACCTTGGTCATGATGAAATCGCCCAGTGCCTGGTGGTCTTCCAGGCTGCGCGCATCCTCCACCGGCTCGCCCTTGGCGTTCGGCACTACCCACACATGGTTGAGATCGAAGCGGGGCATCGGCCGCTCGATCTCGTCGCACAGCCGCTGCAGGTGGCCGTCGTTGATCAGGCCATCAACAGCGCGTTTTCGACCCACAGTGGTGGTGATCAGAAAGATTTCGGCCGGCCAGTCGCCCTGCTGCTGGTGGATCGCATACAGGGTTTCGGTTACCACCTGAGGGGATTCGCCAGTGGTGGCCAGCAGTATGGTCTTGGTCATGACGGAGCTTCCTTGGGTTAATGCTGAAGTAAAAAACAAAGGCACAGTGCAAGCGCGGTTGGCGACATCATCGTCCTGAATCGCCACCCGCGCTTGGCGTCAAAGCTTGGATCAGGGTGGGATCTATGGCCTTTAGCAGCGACTCTCGGTCAATGCAGAGTTGGGCGCCGTTGTTGCTGCGCAAACGGGTTTCCAGATTCTTTCTGCCTTTGTCGTTCAGGCCGGCAAGCAGCCTTGGCCCAATCAGCAACACCTTACGGGTGCTGCCAAACAGGTCCCCGAGGCTGGAGAGCTGCTCCTCCATACTTTTGGCGGCGGTACCACGGGGTAGGTCGGCCTTGGCTTCAACCACGGTGGCCTGGCAATTGAACAGCACCAGCAGATCGGCCTCGCGCGCACTGCTGCTTTCACCCTTCTCGCTGCTGCGCACCACATTGCGGGCGATGGCGCTGGCAGGCACGCCTGCACACAGCAACCAGTGTTCGGCAAGCTGCTCTAACCAGGCGCCGCTCAGCCAGCGCCTCAGCGGATCTTTCTTGCCTTTGGCCGAGTTGCCTACCACCCGAATGCCCCGCTCATCCCAGAGAAGACTGGTGCGGGCAGCGATGCTGGCCAAAGGGGTCAGCCAGCCATCAATAAGGTCGGTTCTTGCTGCTGGTTCTGGTGGCCATGGCAGCCAGCGATGAGCGACTTTGGTCTCTTTCTCCTCTGCCTGCTTCACCCAAAGAAGTTCGAGTTGCGATAGCAGATAGTCGAGGGCCGTATCTTGCGTCAGCTCGCCCTGCCACAGCTGTTCAGCCAGTGCCAGGGTGGCCAGCGGCTGACGGCTGATAAGTGCGTTGAGTGGCAGTTGCGTGGCTGTTTCTGCTTGCAGCTTGGCCAAGGCCATGGGCGGCAGATCGGGGATCGGCAGCCAGCGTTCATCGCCCAGTGTTGGCGCCCGGTTGTGCCCGCCATCAAAGCGCACAGAGTGCAGATGGCGCTTGTTCTTGGCGCGGTAGTCCAGCGTGGTCCAGGGGTAAACCAGCAACAGGCCCGCCAGAAAGGCCTTGGTGCCTCCGGTGATGTTAAGCACCACCTCGGCGCTGCCGGGCGGGGGTAAGAGCGGCAGCAGCAC
>JAGOCY010000034.1 GCA_017998495.1 Corallincola sp. | reverse complement strand
TGGCGGCAGTTGAAGCCTGTTCCATGCCAGTAGCGCTGAACATACGACCAGCACCCAGGTACAGAGGTTACCGCGCAGCACTGCGCGCATGGCTACCGCCGCATACCTGGCGCCCGCCTGTCTGAAAACTGCCAAGGCCGTCAGCCAGCGCCCCAAGACCACCACAGCACCACCCCAGGTAAATGAGATGGCACCATCAAGATTGCCCCACAGCAGCCAGGCTACCGGGGCCAAAACCACTATCACCACCAACTGGATCTGCGCGGCGCGGCAGGCTAGCTGCCAACCCGGTTTGCCCAGCGGATGGATGATTTGACCACCCATGAAGCACTCTCCGGGTGTCTTTAAGGCGCGGGAAGTATATCGGCAAGTCGTGATCAGGCGCAAACTTCGGCAGGTTGATCTAGCTCAAATTTTTCGAGCACTCTCAGTGGATTCGACCGAGGATCCCCTCGAGTTCATCCACTGAGCTGTAATTGATCACCAACTTGCCTCTGCCGCGCTCGCCGTGTTGGATCGCCACCGCCGCGCCGAGGCGCTCAGACAGTGAACGTTCGAGATCGGTGATGTTGGCATCCGGAGTCTTTTCAACTTTGGGTTTGGCTGGCTGCAGCAGGCGTTTGACCAGTGCTTCGGTCTCACGCACGTTAAAGCCTTTACCAACCACAATGCGGCCCGCTTCCGACTGCAGCTCGCCTTCCAGTGCCAGCAATGCCCGGGCATGGCCCATATCAATATCACCACGCTCCAGCATCACCTTGACGTCGTCATTGAGGTGGTTGAGGCGCAGCAGGTTGGTCACCGTGGCCCTGGATTTACCCACGGCATCGGCCACTTCTTGATGGGTGAGTTCAAACTCAATCATCAGCCGTTTGAGAGCCACCGCCTCTTCCATCGCGTTCAGTTCTTCGCGTTGGATGTTTTCAATCAGGGCAATGGCCACCGCCGCCTCATCCGGCACATCCTTGATGATGCAGGGTACGACGTCCAGGCCGGCTTTCTGCGAGGCGCGCCAGCGGCGCTCACCGGCGATGATTTCATACTTGTGATCGCCAACACGGCGCACCACGATGGGCTGGATCACCCCTTGGGCTTCAATGGAGCGGGCCAGCTCATCGAGCGCTTCGGCGCCCATGTCCTTGCGCGGCTGATATTTTCCCGGCACCAGCTGGTCAAGCGGGATCTTCATCAGATCGCTGCGTGGATGCTCCTCCTGCACCTGATCGGCAGCCCGCTGATCATCGCGATCACGGGCGACCTGACTGGTGGAGAGCAGCGCCTCAAGGCCGCGGCCGAGGCCCTTGCGTTTGATGGTGGACATGATGTCGCTTTACTTGCCCTTGTTCTGTTCACCGCGGCGGATCATTTCGCCCGCCAGCGCCAGATAGGCCTTAGCGCCCGATGACGTCTTATCGTAGTACATGCTGGGTGTACCGAAGCTGGGGGCCTCGGCCAGACGCACGTTACGCGGGATCACGGTGCGGTAGACCTTGTCACCAAAATGCGCCTTGAGCTGGTCTGACACATCGCAGGCCAGCCGGTTACGCGGGTCATACATGGTGCGCAGGATCCCTTCGATATGCAGCCCAGGGTTAACAGCACCAGCCAGCTTGCTGATGGTATCAACCAGCGCCGTCAGCCCTTCGAGGGCATAGTACTCGCACTGCATCGGCACCAGTACCGAGTCGGCGGCCGACATGGCGTTGACGGTCAGCAGGTTCAGCGACGGCGGACAATCGATGAAGATGAAATCGTATTTGTCGCGCACCGGATGGAGGGCGTTACGCAACCGCACTTCGCGGGCAAACACCTCCATCAGCTTGATCTCGGCGGCAGTTACATCCTGATTGGCAGCAATCAGGTGATAGCCACCAGTGGTTTCCTTCACCACCACATCGTCGAACGGCTCTTCGTCGATCAGTAGTTCATAGGCGCTCTTGCCGACATCATATTTGTCGACACCGCTACCCATGGTGGCGTTGCCCTGAGGGTCCAGATCGATGAGCAGGATCTTGCGCTTGGTGGCCGCCAGTGAGGCCGCCAGGTTGACAGCGGTGGTGGTTTTACCGACCCCGCCTTTCTGGTTTGCGATGGCAATGACTTTTCCCACGCCGCACTCCACTCACACTTGCTTGGTGATCTCGACCAGATGCCGTTCCCCTTCCTGACCCGGCACCGTCAGACGATGCACGGCCGCTACCTGAAAGGGGGCCTTTACCTCGAGCAGTTCAGCTTCAGGGTAGGCGCCTTTCATGGCAAAAAAGCGGTCGCTCAGGTGGGCGCACCATTTGAGCATATCACCGATTGACGCGAAGGCGCGACTCACCACCCCGTCAATTGTCAGCTCTGTGCGGTACTGCTCAACTCGCGTTTGCACCGGCTCAATGTTCGGCAAACCAAGGAGATGGCGCACCTGGCGGAGAAACACGATACGTTTGCCCAAGCTGTCGATCAGGGTGAACTGCTTGTCGGGATAGAGGATCGCCAAGGGTACTCCGGGCAATCCCGGACCTGTACCCACGTCGGCAATATGCTGGCAGTCGGCCAGATAGGGCGCGATCACCAGTGAATCGACGAGATGACGGGTGACCATCTCCTCACCGTCACGTACCGCCGTCAGGTTGTAGGCGCTGTTCCACTTCAGGATCAGCGCCAGATAGTCAGTCAGCAGCTGAACCTGACGATCGCTAAGCTGGAGATTGGCGGCAGCACAGTGGCTGCGCAGAAGGTGAGCGTAATCGGTCATGCGCTGCGCTTGAGCAGCCCCCGTTTCTTGAGATGGACGAGCAGGATAGAGATGGCAGCCGGGGTAACGCCAGCAATGCGTGAAGCAACCCCCAAGGTAGCGGGTCGCGCTTCACGCAGTTTCAGCATCACCTCTTTGGACAGGCCAGCCACGTCGCTGTAATCGAGGTCCAGCGGTAACGCCGTTTCCTCGTGGCGCAGCTGCTTGTCGATCTCGGCCTGCTGGCGATCGATGTAGCCGGCGTACTTGATCTGGATCTCCACCTGTTCGGCCGCTTCTGCATCGGCCACACCAGGGCCGATACCATCGACAGTCATCAGGCTGGCATAGCTCATCTCCGGCCGGCGGATCAGCCCTTCCAGGCTCTGCTCGCGGCTCATCGGCGTATCCAGCAACGGATTCACCGCATCGGCCAAGGCCCCTTGGGCGGGGATGATGGTGGCGCGTAGCCGCTGCAGTTCCTGCTCCACCTGCTCCTGCTTGGCTTCAAAGCGGGCCCAGCGCTCGTCATCAACCAGCCCCAGTTCACGTCCTTTCGGAGTAAGCCGCTGATCGGCATTGTCTTCACGCAGCAACAAGCGGTATTCGGCGCGGCTGGTGAACATGCGATAGGGCTCACGCGTGCCCAGAGTCGACAGATCGTCGATCAACACTCCCATGTAGGCCTGATCGCGGCGTGGGCTCCAGCCGTCACGGCCAGTCGCCAGCAGGGCCGCATTGAGGCCCGCCATCAACCCTTGGGCGCCAGCTTCTTCATAACCAGTAGTGCCATTGATCTGGCCGGCAAAGAACAGTCCGGCGATCTGCTTGGTCTCATAGGTCGGTTTGAGATCGCGCGGGTCGAAATAGTCATATTCGATGGCGTAACCGGGACGCACGATATGGGCGTTCTCCAACCCGCGAATCGAACGCACCAGCGCCAGCTGCACATCAAAGGGCAGACTGGTGGAAATGCCGTTGGGATAGACCTCGTGAGTGGTCAGCCCTTCTGGCTCGAGAAAGATCTGGTGAGAATCCTTGTCGGCAAAGCGGTTGATCTTGTCTTCGATCGACGGGCAATAGCGTGGACCAATCCCTTCAATCACCCCGGTGTACATCGGCGAGCGATCCAGGCCACCACGGATGATGTCGTGAGTACGGCTGTTGGTGTGGGTGATGTAACAGCTGATCTGCTGCGGATGGTCGGCCACCGAGCCCATGAAGCTGAACACCGGAACCGGGGTATCACCCGGTTGCTCCTGCATCACCCCAAAGTCGATGGTGCGTGCATCAAGGCGGGGTGGGGTGCCGGTTTTAAGCCGTCCAACCCGTAATGGCAGTTCACGCAGCCGGCGTGCTAGGCCAATAGAGGGCGGATCACCAGCGCGGCCGCCGCTGTAGTTATTGAGGCCGATGTGAATAGTGCCGCCCAGGAAGGTACCCACCGTCAGGACCACGGCCCGTGCCCGGAATGACAGCCCCATCTGAGTGATCACGCCCACCACCTGTTCGCCTTCGACGATCAGGTCTTCCACTGCCTGCTGGAACAAGCTGAGATTGGGCTGGTTCTCCAGCATCTGGCGAACCGCTGCTTTGTAGAGCACACGGTCGGCCTGAGCACGAGTAGCACGTACCGCTGGGCCTTTGCTGGCGTTCAGGGTGCGAAATTGGATACCGCCGCGATCAGCGGCTAGCGCCATAGCACCACCAAGCGCATCGATCTCTTTAACCAGATGACCTTTGCCAATGCCACCAATGGCCGGATTACAGGACATCTGACCGAGGGTTTCGATGTTGTGGCTGAGCAGCAGGGTTGAACAGCCCATGCGCGCAGCTGCGAGTGCAGCCTCAGTGCCGGCGTGCCCTCCACCGACCACGATGACGTCAAACTGCTGGGCATAGATCATGGGTTCCCCCGGAGAGGCTGGCAGCAAAAGGGGCGAAATTTTAGCCGTTCACCGGCGTTGAGCAAAGGGCTGGATCGCAGTGCGATCCTTATTGATCTGAAAAGGATCGATAGATTGGATCTTGCTTGATCTACTATTAGCCTCACAGAAGCTGTTGAAAACTGAGTTTTGTTGTTGTTAAACAGGTGGTTGTAGCCCGCGCTGACTGTGCATGAACTGGGCATGAATGGGATCGATCGCTGGTGATGAAACCTGATGTTATCAACAGGGGTAAGCGATCCAGAGTTGTTCTTGTGGTTAATAACAGCATTCAAGGCAGGTAGATCCAAGGTTATCAACAGCTATTGATCAGATACGGGCCAGCAGTTGCGGCAACCAGCGCTCAGCCTCATCTTCCGGGATCGGGTGATCCTGAACGTCGATCTCCAGCCGCGGGAGCAGATTGATGGCACCGCAATCCTCCAATAGCCGCTCCAGCGTTTTACCGCCTTCACAGAAGGTGTCATAGCTGGAATCGCCTACTGCTACCACTGCAAAGCGATGGTGACGCAAGTCAGGGCGCTTGCTGGCCAGGTACTGACCGAGGGGCTGGATGTTGTCTGGCAGGTCGCCAGCGCCATGGGTAGAGGTGCAGATCAGCCATAGATCACTGGGCGCATCAGTGGCTTGCCACTGGTCGAAGCGGCTGACGATGGTGCTGTCATGGCCAGCGGCGGTCAGCAGTTCACAGAGGCGATCGGCAACATACTCGGTGGCGCCCAAGGTGGAGCCAACCAGCAGGGTCAGATGGGACATGGGGTACTCCGTTGATGGTTGAACCCCATTGTACGCAGCAGCAAGCGCTGACGTTATTTGCCGATGCAGAAGGAGCCGAAGATACGGCCGAGCAGGTCGTCAGAGCTCATGCGGCCGGTGATCTCGCCCAGCTGCTCGTGGGCGAGGCGTAGCTCCTCGGCGAGTAGTTCACCGGCGCGGTAGCGGTTGAGCTGAATATCACCCCGATCCAGATGGTCACAGGCGTTATCAAGAGCCTGCAGATGGCGGCGGCGGGCGATAAACACCCCTTCACCACCGCCCTGGTAGCCCATCAGCTGTTTTAGGTGGCTGCGCAGTTCGGTTAGCCCCAGTTGCTGGCGGGCACTGATGGTGATGACTGGCATGTCATCGATGCTACTTAAACCCGGCTCTTCGCCACTCAGATCGGCCTTGTTACGCACCAGAGTGATCCCTAGCTGAGGCGGTAATCGGGCGACGAAATCGGGCCACAGGGCCTGCGGGGTGAGCTGTGGGGTACTGCTGCTGTCGACTACCAACAGTACCCGGTCAGCGTCACTGATGGCGTTCCACGCACGCTCAATGCCGATCTGCTCGACGGCGTCGCTGGCATCGCGGAGGCCGGCGGTGTCGATGATGTGCAGCGGCATGCCATCAATGTTGATCTGCTCGCGCAGCAGATCGCGGGTGGTACCGGCGATATCGGTGACGATGGCTGCCTCATGGCCAACCAGGGCATTGAGCAGGCTGCTTTTGCCCGCGTTGGGGCGGCCGGCGATCACCACCTTCATACCGTCGCGTAGCAGTGCCCCCTGCTGTGCCTGGGATCGCAGTTGCGCGAGTTGCTGGCGCAGCTGCTGCAGCTGACCATCAATGACACCGTCGCCGAGAAAATCGATCTCTTCGTCGGGGAAGTCGATGGCTGCTTCCACATGGATGCGCAGGGTCACCAAGGCATCGGCCAAGGCGTTGACCTGACGCGAAAAGTCGCCTTGCAGGGAGTGAATGGCGCTGCGCGCCGCCTGCACCGAGCTGGCCTCGATCAGATCGGCGATCGCTTCGGCCTGGGCCAGATCGAGCTTGTCGTTGAGGAAGGCGCGTTCGCTGAATTCGCCTGGACGGGCCAGACGCAGGCCGGGCAGTTCCAGGATGCGGGCGATCAGCATCTCCAGTACCACCGGACCGCCATGGCCCTGCAGTTCCAGAACATCTTCGCCAGTGAAGGAGTGAGGGGCTTTGAACAGCAGGGCGATGCCCTGATCGATCACCCGGCCTTCACCATCGAGGAAGGGCAGATAGTCGGCATGACGAGCAGCGGGCAGGCGTGGCAGCAGTGCCCGGGCCACAGCCTCTACAGCTGGCCCGGAGACACGGACAATACCGACGCCACCGCGTCCCGGGGCTGTGGCCTGGGCAACGATGGTGTCGGTGGTCATATCAGCTGCTGGCCTTCAGCCCCTGCTTGTCGATGGCGCGATTGATCATCCACTGCTGGCCAATGGAGACCAGGTTAGAGAACAGCCAGTAAAGCACCAGACCAGAGGGGAACATCAGGAAGAAGGCGGTAAAGATCACCGGCATCCACTGCATCATCTTCTGCTGCATCGGATCGGTGACGGCAGTGGGTGACAGCTTCTGCATGATGAACATGGAGGCGCCCATCAGCAGTGGCAGCACAAAATAAGGGTCTTTGACTGACAGATCCTGGATCCACAGGGCAAAGGGGGCCTGGCGCAGTTCGACGCTCTCTACCAGCACCCAGTACAGGGCGATGAAGATTGGCATCTGCAGCAAGATTGGCAGGCAGCCACCGAGCGGGTTGACCTTCTCTTTCTTGTACAGCTCCATCATGGCGGCAGACATCTTCTGGCGATCATCGCCATAGCGCTCTTTAAGGGCAGCCAGCTTGGGCTGCAGCAGCCGCATCTTGGCCATGGACACATATTGGGCTTTGGTCAGCTTGTAGAGGGCACCCTTCACTGCCAGGGTGATGAGGATGATCGCTACCCCCCAGTTACCCACCAGGCTGTGGAACAGGGTCAGCAGCCAGTGCAGCGGCTGGGAGATGAACCACAGGATGCCGTAATCAACCACCAGATTGAGGCTGGGCGACAGCGCCGACAGGCTCTCTTGATCTTTGGGTCCGATATAGAGGGTGGAAGTGAAGCTGGCACTGGCACCGGCATCAACCTTGGTAACCGGCCCCATATAGCCGATATCACCCAGGCTGCCGTTGTTGCCGCTGAACAGATCATTGGTGTCGCCTGCCACCGGTACCCAGGCACAGACAAAATAATGCTGGAGCATGGCGACCCAGCCGCCTTGAGTGGCTTCTTTCAGTCGGTCGCTGTTGCCCAGCTGCTCGAAGGTTAGCTTTTCATAGCGCTTGTCGGCGGTTGAATAGGCCGCGCCACGAAAGGTAGGCATGAAAAACGAGCCTTCGTCGCCACCAACAACGCTCTGGCGCAGGCGGGCCCATAGCCGCATGTCCAGCGGGCTGGCAGTGCCATTTTTAACGTCATAGCCAACTTTGATGCTGTGCTGGCCACGGCTGAAGGTAAAGCTCTTGGTGACCTCGAGGCCGTTGCCGTCGCGGTAGGTGAGCGGGACAACCAGAGTGTCGCTGCCTTCAGTCAGGGTGAAATGGCTGGCACTGGCGGCAAACAGTGGTCTGGCACTGTTGCTGTCGAGGTTGGTCAAGCCGCTTTGAGCTAGGTAGGTGAGGGCGCTGCCATGTTGCAGCAGCACGACTGGATCTTTGCTCTCCAGATTGAGGGTAAAGCCGGGCAGCGCAGCGTGAATGACATCACCGCCATTGAGGTCGATCTCGATGTCCAGGGTGTCGGTGGTTACGCGTACCAGCTGGTTGCTGGGCGCTGCGGCTGCCGCCGGGCCGCTGCCTTGGTGTTCTGGAATGCCATCGGTATTGGCGCTGGCTACACTGCCGGCGGCCGGCAGCTCAACGCTGCTATTGGCACTGGCGACCGCTGCCGGTGGTTGAGCGGCAGCAAGCTTGTCCGCTTGCCAGGCCTGCCAGCCGAAGAAGCTGACAGCGATGAAGGCGATCAACAGAAAAATGCGTTGGTTTTCCATGGCTGCAACTATGTTCTCATGGTTTGGGAGGGGGCACCGGATCGTGACCACCGGGGTGGAGCGGATGACAGCGACCTAGGCGTCGCACTGCCAGCCAGGTGCCTCGCCATGGCCCGTGCAGCCGTAAGGCGTCAATGGCATAGCAGGAGCAGCTGGGGGTAAAGCGACAGCGGGGCCCGAGCAAGGGGCTAATGATAAGCTGGTAACCGCGGACCAACAATATCAGCAGGCGGGCAAGCGCCTGATCAAGGTACGCCATAAGCCCTCCAGCAGGTCGACCAAGGCTTTGTTATCCAGATCCTGGGCGCCCTTCTTGGCCAGCAGAATGAGATCAACGGCTGGCAATTGGTGCTGATGCAGTCGCAGGTGTTCACGCGCAAGACGCTTGATGCGGTTGCGTTCATGAGCACGGCGGATGTTCTTGCGGGAGATGACGAAGCCAATGCGAGGGTGACCTAGATCATTGGCACGCGCCAGCAGGGTTAGCTGCGGCGCGCTAGCCCGGGTAGGTTGGTCAAAGACCTGCTGGAACTGCTTGGCAGCAAGGAGCCTGAGCTCCCGACCAAATTCCAGCGCTGGCAACCCGGGCAAGGCGGCAGACTGAACTTAAACGCGAGTCAGCTGGGCGCGGCCTTT
>JAGOCY010000436.1 GCA_017998495.1 Corallincola sp. | reverse complement strand
GCTAAGCACCAGCATCAGGCCGCTCACCACCTGCCAACGCAACGACCAACGAGGAGCAGTCATGGTCGCCTCTCAAAACTGCCAGGAGAGCTGCACAGCCACCAGATTCCAGTACTTCTGGTCATGCAGCAGCGGGTCGGGATAGAGATGAGGCGGCAGCCAGGCTGCCCCCTCCACGGCGTGCCATTCGGCGCGCAGCAACCAGTCCGGGCTCAGCTCGTAGCTGATGCCCAGCATCCAGTCATGGCTGTAACGCAGCCAGGCGGGCAAGCCGGTGGCGGCGGCAAAGGTTTCGCCATCACGATCATTACGATCCAGATTGCGGTGGTCGTAGCGGGCCAGCAGCGCCAGTCGTTCATTGAGCCAGTAACGCCCCTGCAGGTAATAGCCATCGCTCTTGGCCACAGCACCAAAGCTCGGGAAGTAGAGACCAGACAAGGTGAAATCGTCATAGATATACTCGGCCGTCAGCTCCAGCGGGCCGCTGCTATAGCGCAGTGAGGCGATCCCCTCCCACACCATGGCCGAGCCACTGCTCACCAGTGAACCGGGTTCGGCATCGAACTCAAGGTGAGAACGCAGCAACGAAATGCCGCCCGTCAGCTCCTGGGCTGGCGAAGTGACAAAGAGGCTGCCCTGGACCACCCACTTCTCGTGGTAATCGCCTTTGGCTCCCTCCCCCAGTACCCAGGCCGTTTGCGGCATGGAGTCGCTGAAGGCATCGGTACGCCCGGCCGATAGCTGCCAGTCGAGATAGCCCCAGTCGAGGCGACGGTAGCCGCTACCGCTGATGCCGTCGGTATTCAGCGTCTGGTCGCGGTACATATCCCAGTAAACCGACTGCGGCAACACAATAGAGGGCTGGGTAGCAGGCACATCACGGCTGGCGCGGTAGAAGCCATGTTCGTTCTTGAACCGCCCCAACTGCAGGTGGAGATCGCCGTTGCTGTTACTGAACAGCAGATAATCGACCAGCAGGTAGTCGACCCGGGTACCGTCGGGATAGCGGTTGCCGCCATTGAGATAGATCAGCTGGCCAGCCACAAACCAGTTGGGATCGGGCTGCCACACCAGATTGACACCGATCTCGGTGTTGGCCGCCGACCAGCCGTTGTCGTCCGTGACAAAGGCGTTGTCATCGGTATAGATCGCCCCCTGGGCGATAAAACCATGCACCCCGACCTCTGCCGCGGCCGGGGCGAGGAGCAGCCACAGGCTACTCCACCACCAGAGCCTTGACCTGGTCATTGAGGTCCTCCTGTTGCAGATAACCGATAGCGCCGGGGGTAGCGGCCAATGCCGCCAGCAACGCCTCAACCGACTCGAACCGCTGGGGCGCACGGCCAAGACCGGCATAAAGGTGGCGTGACCAGAACCAGTCCAGACGATAGCTGGCCAATTTGAGCAGGTCGCGGCAGAAGCGCAGATGTAGCGGATGATCCTTGGTCAGTGCCAGCACCCGCACCGGTTGGCCGTCAGGCCACTGACCCTGACGCAGCGAAAACAGTTCGAGCAGATCGCGCTCGCTGAGGCGCTCGCTGGTCACTTGATGGTTGGCCACCACCACCAGTTCGCCAGCCGCAACCGCGCCGCCCTGCCACAACAGCAGAAGCAGCAACAGCATCAAATATGGGTAGCGCCGTCGCATCTCCATCGCGAGCCAGTCCTCAGGCCAGGGCGCACAAGCGGGTGTGCACTCTGAAGTCTAGAGCCAATACCCCGGCTGGCAAGCGGCTGACCGACAACGCCTTGCTGCCAAACGAGGGCGCCATCACAATGGCCAACTTGCATTTTTCGGAGCCCGACGTGGAACTGGTCAGCCAGCTGCTTAACCGTCATGCCGATGCCCTGCCGCCACGGGTACTGTTCGTCAATCCACCTGACCAGCTGCCGGCCGGCCGCCGGCCACCGTTGCTGTGGAGTACGGACTGGCTCAGTGCCCGCCACTGGGGCGCGGCCTGCCATTTCGGTGCCGAGCCACCGGCCGCGCTCGAGGTCGATCTGGTGGTGATTAACTGGCCCAAAAGCCACCGCCTGGGCCACTACCAGCTGGCCGCACTAGCGGCGCGAGTAGCGCCTGGCACCGCCCTGTGGCTGGTGGGCGAAAAGCGTGGCGGCGTGGCCACCGCCGCCAAACAGCTCAGCGCCAGTCCGGGGCCGTGGCAGCCGCCGCACAAGGCCGATGCCGCCCGCCACTGCCTGCTATTCACCAGCGCACTGCAGCAGCAGGGGTCAGCCGTCAGCCTGACCCCGCTCGCCCCCTTCACCATCGATAGCGGCAAAGGCGCACTGCGGCTGGCCAGCTTCGCTGGGGTGTTTGGTGAGGGCGGCTTGGATGAGGGCAGTGCACTGCTGCTCGGCTGCCTCAATGATCTGCCGGAGGGGCCGCTGGTGGACGTCGGCTGTGGCTGTGGGGTGCTGGGGCTGAGCCTGGCTCAGCGCGGCCATCGCCAGGTCACGCTGTGTGATGTCAACGCCATGGCCCTGGCGGCCAGCCGTTACAACGCCAGCGCCAACGGCCTGCAGGTCGAGGTGGTCGCCTCCGACCTGCTGGA
>JAGOCY010000435.1 GCA_017998495.1 Corallincola sp. | reverse complement strand
GCTGGAGGCCTTTCTGGCCGGCGACGAGCGCGCCGCCATGGTGGTTGGCCCCTGGCATCAGGGCTTTGTCCATGGCGACGACAGCTTTGCCCTTATTACCGAGCAGGAGCTGTTCGGGGCCCGCATCGAACAGCGCAGCAAGAGCCGCGAGCGGGAGCGCGGGGTCAACCCCGAGCTGCTGATCCGCAACCTGGCCGAGCTGCGTGTCGGCCAGCCGGTGGTGCACGTCAACCATGGCGTCGGCCGCTATCTGGGGCTGGAGAAACTGGCCGCCGGCGGCATCGAGGCCGAGTTTATGGCGCTCGAGTACGCCGGCAGCAGCAAGCTCTATGTGCCAGTGGCCTCGCTTCATCTGATCAGCCGTTACAGCGGCGACTCGGACCAGCCGCCGCTGCACAAGCTGGGCAGCGAAACCTGGGCCAAGGCCCGCGCCAAAGCCGCCGAGCAGGTGCGCGATGTGGCTGCCGAGCTCTTGGAGATCTACGCTCGCCGCGCCGCCAAGCCGGGCTTTGCCTTTGCCATCGACGAGTCGGCCTACACCGCCTTCGCCGCCGATTTCCGCTATGTCGAAACCGCCGATCAGGCCGCCGCCATCGGCGCCGTGCTGCGCGACATGAGCCTGCCGGTGGCCATGGACCGGCTGGTGTGCGGCGATGTCGGCTTTGGCAAAACCGAAGTGGCAATGCGCGCCGCCTTTATTGCCGTGCATAACCAGAAGCAGGTGGCGGTGCTGGTGCCCACCACCCTGCTCGCCCAGCAGCACTTTGAGAACTTCCGCGACCGCTTTGCCAACCAGCCGGTGCGCATCGAAGTGATGTCGCGCTTCCGCTCGGCCGCCGAGCAGAAAAAGGTGCTCGAGGATCTGGTCGCCGGCAAAGTGGATATCGTCATAGGTACCCACAAGCTGCTGCAAAAAGAGGTGAAGTTCGCCGATCTCGGGCTGCTGATCGTCGATGAGGAACACCGCTTCGGCGTGCGCCAGAAGGAGCAGATCAAGGCGCTGCGCGCCGATGTCGACATCCTCACCCTCACCGCCACCCCCATTCCGCGCACCCTCAACATGGCCATTGGCGGCATGCGCGATCTGTCGATCATCGCCACCCCGCCGGCCCGCCGGCTGGCGGTGCGCACCTTTGTCCGCCAGTGGGATGGCCCCACCATCCGCGAAGCGGTGATGCGCGAACTGCTGCGCGGCGGCCAGGTGTTCTACCTCCACAACGAGGTGGAGACCATCGCCAACGAGCTGGAGAAGCTGCAGAAGATCGTGCCCGAAGCGCGCATGCGGGTGGCCCACGGGCAGATGGGCGAACGCGATCTGGAAGCAGTGATGAGCGACTTCTATCACCAGCGCTTCAATGTGCTGCTCTGCTCCACCATCATCGAAACCGGCATCGACATCCCGTCGGCCAACACCATCATCATCAACCGTGCCGACCATCTCGGCCTCGCCCAGCTCCATCAGCTGCGTGGCCGCGTCGGTCGCAGCCACCATCAGGCCTATGCCTACCTGATGACGCCGCCGCCCAAGCTGCTCACCCCGGACGCCACCAAGCGTCTGGAGGCGGTGGCCCAGCTGCAGGATCTGGGGGCCGGCTTTGCCCTAGCCACCCACGATCTGGAGATCCGTGGCGCCGGCGAGCTGCTGGGGGATGATCAGTCCGGTCAGATCAACGCCATCGGCTTCTCGCTCTACATGGAGATGCTGGAAGAGGCGGTCAAGGCGCTGCGCGAAGGGCGCCAGATCGACAACGACACCCTGCTCGCTGATGCCACCGAACTGGAGCTGCGCATCCCGGCGCTGCTGCCCGATGACTATATCCCCGACGTCAACCTGCGGCTGTCGCTGTACAAGCGCATCGCCGGCTGCGACGACGAGGCGGGGCTCGACGAGCTTAAAGTAGAGATGATCGACCGCTTCGGGCTGTTGCCGGAGCAGGCCAAAAACCTGTTTGCCATCGCCCGCTTGCGCCAGCTGGCCGAGGCCATTGGGGTGCGCCGCATCGACGCCGGCCCCCAGGGGGTCAGCCTCGAATTCCGTTCATCGACAGCCGTTGACCCGACCGCTATCATCCGCCTCATCCAGTCCCGCCCCAGTGACTACAAACTGGAAGGGGCCAGCAAGTTGCGGCTGTTCCGCGCCAACCACAACGCCAGCGAGCGGCTGGCGGCGGTGGACGGTCTGCTCACCGCCCTTGGTGCCCCGGCTGCGGCGACCGCCCTCTCAGCCCAAGGAGTCTGTGCATGATGCGTCATCTGATCGCCCTGCCGCTGCTGGCCGCCGCCCTGCTGTGGGCCTCCACCAGTCGCGCCGCCCCGCTGGAGGTGGAGGTGATCGTCTTTGCCCGCACCATTAACGCCGACAGCGTCGATGAAGCCTGGCCCGACCGTCAGCAGATCCAGCGCTTTGACAGCGCCGGCCTGCCCCTCGGCCGTTACCCCTGGGTGCCATGCACCACCCCCGGCATCACCTGCAAGCTGAGCCCGGTGCCGGATCAGATCGAGCCGGTGATCACCAGTGCCAATGTCGAGCCCCAGCCCGACAACGGCATCCGCCTGCTTGCCGC
>JAGOCY010000434.1 GCA_017998495.1 Corallincola sp. | reverse complement strand
CCGCTGTACCCATGGGGCAGATCCTGTGCCCAAAGTACCGCTGTGGCCCTTTATCCACTCGCCGTTTAAGGGCACCGAATACCGCCTCGATAGCGCCCATGGCGGCTTTAGCAAGCTTGCCCACCTGATGAATCCAGATGCTGGTGCCGTACCCGGTTACATGCGCACTGCCAGCAAAAACAGCTGGGACGCGCTGCAGCGACAGGCCAGCCGCAATCTGGAGGCTGCCACCACGCTCGACTACGCAAAGCGCCATCAGGCCAGCTTTAACGAGTTCTGGCTCGACCGTTTAAGTGCCGCACTGATCACCCTGCTCAAAAAGGCCGGCTACCTTGGGGTATTCGTAGCCCAGAGCGCGATTGGTGTGGGTGCGACCTTTTACGATCTGATGGCCCAGACCTTGGCCAAGATCGCCGAGGCCGCGACCAGTGCCGCCGACGAGGTGCGGGGACTGCTGGGGCACATGCTGGTGTTTGCCGGGGCGGCGGTGACCACGGTCAAAGATCTCACCTATGCCACCATCCGGGCGATTTTCGACCTGATGCTGCGCCGCCTCTACGAAGGGGTAAGAGAAGCGCTAAAGCGCACTTGGCCAAACTAAACCAACGGCCAAACCGGCCCGGAATCAGCTCACCAGCTGTGGCCGGGGTTGAGTGAGCTAACAACGCGTTGCCGGTGCCGTAAGCCGTCAACATGTAGTGGCCAGAACGCTAACTGGCGGCAGCGCTGTGTTCCCAACCCGTTTGAGCGCCAGACAAACCAGATCACCGTAGGCACGGCCTGCGCGCTGGGTTGTGGGCGAGCGACCTGGACGGTCGCGAGAGCCACTAAGGCACAGGGAGGTGACTCTGTGGCGACCGCAAGCCGGTGCGGAATAACCAACCAAGCCAGACACTGGCGCTCTACCGGGCCGGCTGGTGGTGCAGGAGGAGGGTCCGGCTACCCTCCTCCTGTCCGTCGCGCGGGGGCGGCACCCCGCATCCGGGCGCCCGCAGGCGCAAAGCCAACGCAGTTGGCATCAACCATCACCGCCGCATAGCGGCACAAACAAATCTGCCGCCATAACGGCGGCAGATTCAGAAGGCAAGCAGACAGGCGTGGTGCAACAGCGCATTACTGCTGCAGGTTGCCGTTAGCGTCGTAGAACCGCTGGGTGGAATAATCCTCATCAGCAGGTTTGCTGATGGTGCCTACCGCTTTGACGTAATCGACGAACGACTGGGCGTAGTCGAGGTAGGTATCCACCGCCCGCCCATCGGCCGAGACAGTGCCGAAGGTGACATAGCCATCGCGGCCGCCAGCGGTGAAGCTGTTGGTCACCACCTTGTAGCTACGGGCGTCATCCAGGGCGACCCAGCTATCTGTCTGTGCCTTTGACTTTGGTTTCGATGTTAAACAGCCGCTCGCCGCTGGCGCGCGACAAGTCAACATCAAAGCGCAGGCCTGCGGCATAGGGGTAGGCGCCGCTGGAGCCATCCGGGGCGATGGCGTAGTCGACCGCCTCATTGAGCACGGCGCGGATCTCGGCACCGGTCATGTCGAGGTTAGTCAGGGTATTGGCAAAGGGCAGCAGCAGGTAGGCATCGCCGATGGTGACATCACCGGCGGCGATATCAGTGCGCACCCCACCGCCGTTCTGGATCGCCAGTTCGGCATCGACGCTCAGGTACAGGAACGCCTGGGCCACCAGATTGGAGATGTCGGAGCCGCGGGCGCGGGTTTCACTGCTGTCACAGATCTGGCTGCGGCTGTCGCCGGGGATGCGCGACAAGCAGAGGTTGTCGCTGGCCTGACCAATCACCTCCCCCTTAAGCGCTTCCACCGCGTCGGCAAAGCCGGCCAGCAGTTCGGCAGCATCGGCATCCGGGGTTACCAGGGTCAGCTGCGGATCCGCAGCGATGGCATCGAGCACCGCCTGGCGCTCGTCGCCAGCCAGTTCCACCCGTTGCCCTTCGCCGTTGGTGCGCTTGAAGCTGTCGCCCAGCAGCAGGTGCGGCGTGCCTTCGCAGCTCTCCACCACGCCATTGCCGTCAAAGCGTACCTGCAGCTCACCCACCACAGCGGCGTACTGCCAGGCCTGGACCACGCACACCGGCTGGCCATCAGCATTGGTCACCTGGGTGGGGTAAGCGCCTTCAGCGTTGAGGCCATAAGCATCGAAATCGCCAAGCAGGGTGTGCGAATCACCGCCCACGATCACGTCTACCCCGCGCAGGGCGGCGGCCAGCGTCAGATCGTTGCTGTACTGGTAATGGGTGAGCAGCACGATCTTGTCGACACCGGCAGCTGTCAGCTCGTCGATGTAGCGCTGGGCGGTGGTGGTTTCATCCAGAAACTCCGTGCCCGCATCGGGGCTCGACGAGTTCTTGGTCTTGGTGGCGATATCGATACCGATGATCCCTACCTGTTCCTCGCCATAGCTCTTGATGGTGTAGGGGCGGATGTAGTCGGTGGCCGAGTTGGGGGCCAAGGGTGATTCGCCAACCGTGGGCACCACGTTGGCAGCCACCACCGGCGTCTGGCACAGCGGGCTGTAAAGGTGGTCAAGGAAGGCTTTGAGGCCGG
>JAGOCY010000433.1 GCA_017998495.1 Corallincola sp. | reverse complement strand
GCTGTTGCTACCGCTGCCGTGCGGCGGCCTGCTGGTACAACGCAAGGGCGGGGCCGCACTGCAGCCGGAAGAACAGCTGGGGCTGACCGCTGTCGGCTTGATGCTGACCCTGCTGCTGGAGCGGCTGGATGCCCGTCAGGCCCGCCACCAGCTGTCACAGCTGGCCTATTTCGACCCGCTGACCCAACTGGAAAATCGCCGCCTGTTTCTGCAGCAGCTGCAGGACGCGCTGATCCGTCAGCGGCGCGAAGGGTTCAAGCTGGCGGTGCTGTTTATGGATCTGGATGGCTTCAAGCAGATCAATGATCAGCATGGCCATGAGATGGGTGACCGGTTGCTGGCGGCCGTTGCCCGCCGCCTCAAGGGGGTGGTGCGTGGTACCGACCACTGTGCCCGCCTGGGGGGCGATGAGTTCGTCATCATGCTCCACCAGATCCGCGACAATCTGGCTGCGGCCGAAGTGGCACGCAAACTGGTCGACGCCATTGCTGTGCCCTTCCAGCTGGATGGGGTGGAGCTGCGGCTGCAGGTCAGTATTGGCATCGCCATGGCTCCCGAGGACAGCCAGGATGTGGGGGCGCTGCTGCGGCTGGCAGATACCGCCATGTACAAGGCCAAGCGGGGTGGCATTGGCGGCTACGCCTTTGCCGATGGCGAGCGCGGCGCTCAGGCGTTGCGCAGTCAGACGCTGAGCCATCAGCTGTTAAGGGCGCTGGAGAAGGGGCAGTTCACCCTGCAGTACCTGCCCCAGGTCGATCTGGCCGGAGGCCGCATTGCGGGTGCCGAAGCCTTGCTGCGCTGGCACCACCCCGAGCGTGGCCTGCTGGCTCCCCACGAGTTTGCCGCTGAGGCTGAGCGTGGTGGGTTGTGGCCGCGTATTGGCGATTGGGTGGGGCGCCAGGTCTGCATCGACCGCCGTGAGCTGGGCGATAACAGCGCGTTCCTCAGTTTCAACCTGTCATTGCCGGAGCTGACCAATCGCCGTTTGATGCAGCGCTTGCTAGAGCGGCTGGCCGAGCGCCATGCCGATGAGATCATCAGGGTCGATCTGGCTGAGTCGGCACTGCGGCTGGCACCCCGCCAGCTGGAGGGGGTGCTGCGAGACTTCGGCGAGGCGCGTATCGGCATCTCGCTGGATGACGTCGGCAGTGGCTGGCTGCCATTGGCCTGGCTGGAGGCGATGCCGATCGACACCCTCAAAGTGGATGGCCGGCTGGTGCGTCGGGCGGCAGTTAATGGTGGTGCGCCGCTGGTGGCGGCGGTGTGTGCGGTAGGTACCGAGCTGGGCAAGCAGATCGTGGCCGAAGGGGTGGAGGAAGCCGGCTGGCTACCCTCGCTCAGCGCCCATGGCTGTACCGCGGCGCAGGGCTACTATTTCTACCGGCCGATGCAGTTTGCCGAACTCAAGCAATTGATGCAGGGAGCGCATTGACCACTGCAGTCCCGGCTTGGGCAGTGAAAACGGGGGTCACGTCGCAACCTTGGCCGCCGTTCATGGTCTTGGCTGGGGCCCATGTCTTAAAGTGACCCGAGGCAGGCGCGGCGGGGCAGGTTACAAGTTGCGGCAGCAGTGGTTGATGGCATTGATGATCCTGATGGCGTGGCCAGTGGCCGCGCTGGAGGATTTTGCCCGCCTGCGCGACATGACCTTCCGCGAACCCAAAGAAGCCGCAGCTCTACTCAACGAGCGCCTCGAGCATCAGCTGCATACCGCTGAGGACTATGGCCTGCTCAGTGCGCTGTTGGGCGGTGCCTATACCAGCCTGAGGCGCTGGGACGACGCCCTGCGGGTGGTGGACCGCGCGCTGTTACGCTTGCCCGAGGCACCCTCTGAACCACGCGGCGAGTTGCTGATGGTACGCGCCTTCATCATGGGCGACCGCGGTGACATTCAGGGCGCTCTGGCCATTTATGACGAAGTGGTGACCCTTGCCGACCAACTGCAGCTGACCCGCCTCAAGGCCGAGGCACACACCAATGCCGCCACCCTCTATGCCACCCTCGACCAGTTTGAGCCGGCGCTGACCCAGATCCGCGCCGCTCATGAACTGGCCCAGGGGTTGGATGACCTGCGCACCCGGGCGCTGGTCGCCAACGAGATGGCCACGCTGTATGCCTATATGGGGCAGGCGGAAACCGCCCTGACCTACTACCAGCAGAGCTTTGAACTGAGCTGGAAGCAGGGCGAGCCGGTGGAGGCGATGGTGTCGCTCTACAACTTGGCCAGCACCCTGCGTGATCTCAAGCGTTATGAGGAAGCTCAGCAGCGCTTTAGTGAAGTGCTGGGGCTGGCGCGCGATCTCGGCTCGCTCGAAGATCAGGCCTCGGCGCTACAGGCGATTGCTGACGTGGCTCTGATGCAGCAGCGCGCCGACGATGCTTGGGCGCGGCTGATGGAGCTGGACAAACTCGGCTATGGCGCCAATGACGCGGAGTTCGCCATCGGGGTGGCGCTGCTGCGTACCGAAGTGCTGCTGGCGTTGGGTCGGGTTGATGAAGCCGATCAGGCGATGGTCGAAGCCCGCCGGCTGCTGGGGGCTAATAGCGAGCTGGCCGCGCTTTATAC
>JAGOCY010000432.1 GCA_017998495.1 Corallincola sp. | reverse complement strand
CGACTAGCAGCGCTGCATCACGACTAGGGCTGCCCAACGAATTCATTCCAACCGTTCGTTAACAGGGACACTGCATGTATACCGACACCATCAACCGTTGTGCCGCCGTTGCCGCCCGCGTTCACCGCACCGCCAGCGACAGCCCGCTGTCGTTCTGGATCGGCTGTTTGATGGCCGGCGCCTATGTCGGCCTTGGCATCATTCTTATCTTCACCCTCGGTAACCTGCTCGACCCGGCGATCCGGCCGCTGGTGATGGGCGCCACCTTCGGCATTGCCCTGACGTTGGTGATCATTGCCGGCGCCGAGCTCTTTACCGGCCACAGCATGTTTCTCACCTTCGGCGTGAAAAGCGGGGTGATCGACAGCCGGCAGGCCGGCTGGGTGCTGCTGCAGTCATGGGCGGGCAATCTGCTCGGTTCGGTGGCCATTGCCGGGCTGTTCTGGGCCGCCGGTGGCGGCACTCTGCTGGCCGATAACGCCAGCCTGCTGCACAAGGTGGCGCTGGCCAAAACCACAGCCCCGGCGCTGGTGCTGCTGGCCAAGGGGGTGCTGTGTAACTATCTGGTCTGTCTGGCGATCTGGATGTGCCAGCGGGTCGAGGGCGCCGCCCGCTTCATCGCCATCTGGTGGTGCCTGCTGGCCTTTATCGCCTCGGGCTATGAGCACTCGATCGCCAACATGACCCTGCTCGCGCTGTCGTGGTTTGGCCAGCACAGCGCCGATTACACCTTGGCTGGCATTGGCCACAACCTGCTGTGGGTGACCCTCGGCAACCTGATCTCCGGGGTGGTGATGATGGGGCTGGGCTACTGGTATGCCACCCCCGCCGCTCAGCGGCCGCAGCCGCAGCTGGCAGCAGCTCCGGCAACAACCGCCAGCCATGGCCAACCGGCTACCGCGACTGCAGCCAGCGCCGGCTGAGCCGGTTCAGCGCCCGGCCGGCTCATCCGGCCGGGTGGCTGGCGCGGCAAACCACTGCTCGGGCGGCACCATCACCGTCTGTGTGGGTTGCACTTCAAAGTGCGGCGACATGATCTGCACGCCATTGCGGTTGAACTCATCCTGGATGTTGCGGTGCAGCGCCGGCCGCTGGCGCTGGTCCGCGGGCAGGAACAGCAGCTGATACTCAACGTAGAAATCAGACAGCGCCCGCTGCACCACCAGCGGTGAGGGCGACGCCTCGATCCCCGGAGTGGCGGCAGCGGCGTTGAGCAGCATTGCCTCCACCTGCCGCCAGGGGGCATCGTAGCCGATGGTGACCGTGGTCGAGGCCAGCGCGCCGAGGCGGCTGAAGTTAACAGTGGTCGCCGAGATCAGCACCGAGTTGGGGATGGTGATCTCCTCACGCAGTCGGTTGCGCAGCTTGGTGGAGAGCACGCCAATCGACTGTACCAGCCCCTCATGCTCGCCAATGCGCACCAGATCGCCCTCGCGGAAGGCCCCCGAATAGGAGACCATCAAGCCGCCCAGCACCTGCCCCACTACCCCGGCCGAGCCCAGTGAGATCATCAGGCCGACAAACACCGAGATCCCCTTGAACGCCTCCGACTCCGAACCGGGGATGTAGGGAAAGGCCACCAACAAGGCAAAGGCCCAGATCAGGAAGCTGACCAGGCGGCGGGTGGCGCGGGCGCTCTGGGCATTGAGCCAGCCCTCATCGGTGTTCTGGGTTTCCGCCTGATAGAAGAACGCCTGGACGATGCGCACCACCAGCCGGGTGGCGAAGTAGATCAGCACCAGGGTCAGCAGATCGGGCAGATAGGCCACCAGCGCCTCGGCAAACTGGCCGGCGGTGGTGGCGATGAAGGCCACCAGCTGGCTGGCGAAGGGGGCGGTGTAAGGGATGGCGCCCAGTACCCCGGTCAGCCACAGATAGCAGAGCAGGGCCACCAGCAACCCGTACAGCAGCCGCACCAGCGACAGCAGCAACTGGTTCACATAGGGCACCAGATCGACATTGCCCACCTGCCAGTGCAAACGCTCGATGGGGCGCAGCAGGCGGCCGGTCAGCCGCTGGCGCACGCGCCCCAGCGCCCACATCAGGCTGCCAAACAGCAGGGTGCCAGCCAGCACATAGAGTAGCGAGCGCGCCATCACCTGCGGCTGCAGCTGCTGGTGGCGAGCGTCGAGGTAGGCCTTGAGATTCTCCGCCGTCTGCTGCTTGAGCTGGGCAAAGGTCTGGCCGGCGGCCAGATCGGCATCCTGATGGGTGAGGCCAAAGACAATGGTGCCATCGACCATCACCCAGGCCCCCTTGATCGCCCCCAACTCAGCATCCTCGACGCGGATGTCATGGGCATCGTGGGGCAGCTCGGCGAGCCGCAGCTCCAGCCGCGCCACCCGTTGGGCCGGGGTCAGGCCGTTGACCGTAGCCAGCAGGGTGACAAGCTCACGGTTCCACATCTGGGCGGTGGCCGGTTGATCGTCACGATGAAGCTCAGCCTCTGCCATCACCAGCGGCGTCAGCAACCACAGCAGCAACAGCCAGCAGCGCATACTCGCCTCCGCAGGCCGCGACCGGCTGGCCACGGCCCCATTTCCCGCGGGCCATGGATTGAGTTAAGCGCTCGCC
>JAGOCY010000033.1 GCA_017998495.1 Corallincola sp. | reverse complement strand
GAATAATATCGTCTTGGTCAATACCCTGATCAGCTCTGCCATTACCATTGCCTTTATCACGCCGGAGAATGCCCTGATTCTGGTGGCTGCGCTTAACGCCATAGGCACCATCATCAAGCACCTTTACTATTTCTATCTGCTACGCAAAGAGCGCTACGGCAACGTTTACTTTCGGGCGCGTGACTTCTATTGGCCAAAGTTGCAGGAGCTGCTGCGCTTTGGCTCCAAGAGCTTTATTCAGGGTGCTTCCTATCGCATCGCCAACTTCTCTGACAACCTGGTGATTGGCGCCTTTCTCGGGCCGGCGCAGGTGATGCTGTTCTCTCTGCCCAACGCCATAGTGCGCAATATTCGCATGGTCGTCGCCAATGCAACTCAGGTCTTTCTGCCGTTCTTTACTGAGCTCAATGCCAAGGGTGACCATGAGGGGCTTAAGCGTTATTACATCAACGCCTCACGCTACGTCACCAGTGTGGTGATCTGGATTTCGGCGGTGACTCTGGTGACGGGCGCTGATTTCATCAGCGTGTGGATTGACCCCAAGGTTGGGGCCCAGAGTGATGGCGTGCTTTATGTATTGCTGGCCTACACCAGCATTACTTTGCTCAATCCTTTTTATAACCGCTACCTCACCGCCATTGGCAAGCATGGGTTGTTTGCGTACTGGGAACCACCGATGGCGATCGCCAATATCGCCATTAGCCTTAGTTTGGTGCACTGGCTGGGGCTGATTGGGGTCGCGCTGGGCACCCTGATCCCGAACGTGGTGATCCATGTGGTCTACCTGCGGGAGAGCATGCGCCATCTTGGGGTGCCCGTGGGCCAGTTTCTGTGGTCATCGCTAGGGCCAAATCTGTTGCCTGCGGCACTGACCATGGCATTTCTTATCGGCTTTGAATGGCAATGGCCACTGACCGGCTGGTGGCCGCTGCTGACCGCCATGGCTAGTGGTTCGCTGCTCTATCTGCTGCTGTATTTGGGGATTGGTGCGCCGGCAGATGGTCGGGCACTGTGGCAGTGGCTACAACGTCGGCGCCGGATATGAGCGCGGCGAGGGAACGCATGACCAGCACGGACACAGGTACGGACTATCAACTTCACCCCTATCGGCCTGAATGGAAGCAGGGGGTCCTGCAGTTGCTCGGTGATGAGCCGCACAAGCGGCTGCTGTGGGATTGGCAGTTTGCCGCCGCCCGCAGCGCCGAAAACGGGTTGGTTGTGGCCATCAGCAACGGCGAGGTGGTGGGCTTCAACGGTGCCATGCCAATCCGCATTCAGGTTGCAGGGGAGCAGCATCCGGCCATGTGGAGCTGCGATTTTCATGTCGCCGCTGCTTTTCGTGGGCAAGGGCTGGGCAAGGCGATCAAGCAGGAGCTGCATCGCCGCTGTGATCACATCATGTCGCTCGGGATCAGCGATCTGGCGACGCCGGTACTGGAAAAGAGCGGCTGGCGCAAAGGCACGGCCGTCTACTCGTTGCGTCGTTATCAAGGCTGGTCGCCTGATCGCCGGTTGCTGTTACGGCCTTGGCAACGTTACCTCGCCTGGCGTCAGCGGTTACCGGCTACCAGTGGCGGTTTAACCCTGGACTGGCAGTGGCAGTTGCCTGACGACAGTGTACTTGAGCGGTTATGGGCCACCATGAGCCAGCACCCTGGCCCCATGGTGGTTCGCGATCCCCAATACCTGCGTTGGCGCTATGCCAGCCACCCGCTCGGTCACTACCGCTATCTGACGGTGAGCAGTGACGGCCAGATCCAGGCCTTGGCGGTGGTTCGTTGCCAGGACGAGCAGGCGATGCTGGTGGACTATCTGGGGCCGCGGCAAGCGCCAGCGCTAAAGCAGGCGTTGTTCGGGCTGTGGCTACAGCTGGCGGCCGAGTGCCGTCACCTGTCGTTGCACACCAGCGATCAGGAGCTGGTGGCAGTGGCTGGCAGCAACGGGTTTCGCACTGTTGGCGAGCAGCGCTTTTACATTCATGACCAGCGTCAGCGATATCACGACTGGTTCATTATGGCTGGTGACTCTGATGGAGAACTGCTGGCAGCGGCGCGCGCGAGCGTCCTCTCTGTCGCCGCCGATGGCGCTGTTACCGCCAATATGAGTGACGGCTGGTTTGCCAGCGCTGAGGAGCCTTGGCGGCAGCTGCTAGCGTTAAGCGACGCCGATCCGCTGTTTATGTCCTGGCCCTGGTTGTTCAGCTGGTGGCGCTGCTGGGGGCGGCCCTTGGCGCTGGAGTTGAGGCTGCTGGCCCACTGGTCACCAACGGGGCAGCTGCTGGCGCTGGCGCCGATGCAGGCGATGGCCTGTGATAGCCGCTGGGGACGACGGCAGATCGTGCAACTGCTGGGCGGCGCTTGGGGCAAGGCGCCAACAGTGCGGACAGAGTATGGCAGCTGGCTGGCCCCTGAGCCGCGCTATTTCCTGCCCTTGTGGCAGGCGCTGGCCACCTTGCCTTGGCGCGAGCTGGTGCTGTGCGACGTCAACACCAAAAGCAGCTTCCACGCCTTTATCCGTCAGCAGTGGCCGCGCCGTCGGGTCTTTAACCGCGAGCCGTCCTACACCATCACCACTGATGCATTTGATGCCTATCTCGCCCGTCTGGGTAGTAACAGCCGGTTTCAGCTTCTCAACCGGCGTCGCCAGCTGTTTGCTGATCGCGACAACATGATGGTGCCTACCGACTGTCAGGCGTTTGCTGGCTTTCTTGATGATCTCAACAGCTTTCACCTCGACCGCTGGGGCAAGCGCTGCTTTGATGAGCTGGCGACCCGCTTTCATCTCAATCTGTGTCAGCTGATGCCTGCCAACAGCATTGATGCGTCTACCATCCGTTTGCATGGTGAGACGGTGTGCGTGCTCTATAACATTCGCAGTGGCGATACCGTCTACAACATCCAGCAGGGCTATAACCAGCGCTATTCAGGCAAGTTCTCCCTGGGAACCATCCACCTGGGGCTGGCGATAGAGGCTTACTGCCGCGATCCGGGCATTCACCGCTTTCGACTGCTAGTCGGTAAAGGCAAAAACAGCGACTACAAAGCCCGTCTGGCAGCGGTTGAGCATGAGCTGGAGGGCTGTCAGATCCTTCGCAGCTGGCGTTGGCGCTGCCACTATTGGCTGCGCGACCATCTGGTGATGGTGCGTGATCGCCTTGCTGCCCGTTGCCACAGTTCCTTGGAGCCTCGATGAAAGTTTCCATCGTTATCCTGACTTACAACCGGCCCCAGTGCCTTGAGCGCCAGCTCGCCAGACTGCGGCCGCTCCATCAACAACTGGGCGACAGCGATCTGGAGTTGCTGGTCGTCGATAACGCCTCCACCAGCTACCAGTTGCAACCCTATATCGACGCCTACCCAGAGGTGCGCTTTATCCGCAACAGCCAGAACGTTGGCGCTGTTGGCCGCAATAGCGGCATGGCTGCGGCAACCGGAGACCTGGTGATCACGCTGGACGATGACGTTTTCGGCATCAGCCCAGCTGACATCGCGCGGTTACGCCAGCTCTTCAGTGACGAGCCTCAGGTAGCAGCGGTCTGCTTCAAAGTTGTGGATGCCGAGACCGGCGAGCTGATCAACTGGTGCCATCGCCATGACAAGGTGCGCTATCAGGATCAGCGCTTCCTGACTTACGAGATCAGCGAGGGCGCTGTTGCCTTTAGGCGCCAGCCGCTGACGGAGGTCGGTCTCTATCCCGATGACTATTTCATCAGCCACGAGGGGATAGATCTGGCCCTGCGACTGATCGAGCGTGGCTATCAGGTGCTCTACCTGCCTGATGTGGTCGTCAGTCACGAGCATGCGGTGGAGGGGCGCCCAAGTTGGCGCCGCTATTACTATGACAGCCGTAACCTGCTATGGCTGACGGCCCGCTATTACGGTGTTGAGCTGTTCTGCAAACGGTGTTTTCTACAGTTGCTGGCACTGGCGGTGTATGCCCTGCGCGATGGCCACCTGATGGCCTATCTGCGCGGGCTTGGTGCCGGTTTGCGTGGCATGCCTCAGCGGTGGCGGGGGCGTCAGGGGCTCAGCCGGCAGACGCTGCAGTACATGCGGGCGGCCGACCGCCACTCTCCGCCTCTATGGCAGAAAGTGCGGGAGCGGTTATTCCGAAAGAGCGTAAGAATATAAAAATTGTGTTGGTAAGAGCGGGCCATGCCTCACAGGGCTGCCAGTTTTGCTGACCTATACTGGTACCACAGTCGTCTGTCTGGACAGATTTCGTTGCTTTGCCTGCCGGTAGGGGCTGTGACGGATGCGTCCCGCTGGCGTGCACCATAAGGAGAGGATAGATGTATTCGCAAGCAGAAGGGATGCTTCACTCCCTGCGCCTCGTTGCTGGTCTGAGTCTGCTGGCTGCCAGTGGCACAGCGCTGGCAACATCGGCCTCCATCGCCGACATCCAGTTGGTGGAGGGTGAAGCTGTTGTCGAGCTCAATGGCAGCAAGTTCGGCGCGGGCCCCAAGGTCGCATTTTTTGACGATTTTGAGGCCGGGGACGAAGGGGCTGCTCTGGGGTCTGCCCCGATTCGGGTGGGCGCCATGAGCGTCAACCGGCCGCCGGTGTACGTCGCTTATGGTACCGACCGTGCAGACACGGGCATTTTGATCCGTGATCGCTCGCTGGCCACCAACCTGCAGATGCTACAGGCCGCAGTGGAGTTCCCACAAACCAACGAGGCGTTCATTCACTACACCGTGCATGTGCCACCCGGCAATGGCTGGCCCTTTGTCACTTCCGGTAGCTTGACCGATTTTGGCACCGCCAGCAGCTGGAAATTTGTCTGGTTGATGATGGGCAACGATGGCAATAACAGCACGACCATTTTTGATATGTGTATTCCAACCCACACTGGTTACGGCAAACTGCAGATTGCCGGTAACGCCGGTGGCGTGTGGGGCCCAGAGTTCTCTACTTGGTGGGATTGGACCGGCTTAAATCAAGTATCGTTCTGGATCAGTAAATCCAAAACTTCGGCCCAGGCTAATGTTGGCAATGCTTATTGGCGCACCATTAACAAAGCCAAGGGCTTGGTCGAACGTAATTTTAATGAAACGGCGCTGCAGAAGAGTGCCGAAATTGTATTCGACCGCGTCAAAATTCCGGGGTGGTTCCGGGTCAGTAATGACGATATGTTTAATGCGGTTTATGACAATATCTACGTCGCTTCCGGTCCCAACGCCCGGGCGCGCATTGAGATAACCGACAAGAGCACGCCTGAAGCGTCCTCATTTGTCATGGTGATTCCACCGTTGAGCTGGAACGATAACCGTATCTCTTTCCGGGTGCCGGCGGTGGTTGCCAAAGCACGTGAAGAATTTTTTGTACGAATCTATACAGCAGATGGTGGTAAATCGGATAAAGCCATGCGTATCTGTTTGAACTGTCCGCGGCCGCCTGTGATTGAGTAAGCTCAGGGCAGGTTGCAGGGACGCAGCGTGGAAGTCGCAGCGACTGGAATTGGAGAGAGTTATGGCGAAATTCAACGATACGATCACCAGGCTATCCGGGATAGCCGCGGCACTGTTGCTGGCTGCTGGCTGCACAGTTACCGATACCGCCGATAATGGTGAATGGACGATGCCAGATGAGCCGACTGCGACAGGGGAGCTGCCACCGCCATCTGGTGCCATTTTATGGGAGTTTTATAACGGCTTTCCTGATGGACTGATTGATGAGGTGCGGGCTGCAGGTGCTTTTTTTGATACTCGGCCTGAGCGTACCTACTTGATGAGCACGCTGGATCTGCCGCGCAGTATTTACGATAACTTCACGATGAGATTGCGTGGCTATTTGCGCCCGGCGGTCTCCGGTACCTATCGCATCTATGTTCGCGGTACTATGGCCGGTGGTGTGTGGTTATCTGCTGATGAGTCTCCCGCAAATGCGAAGCTCATCGCCAAGTTTGATAAAACTACACCTGTCGGATCTTGGGACGGTTTTGCCAGTCAGAAGTCAGAACCTATTTATCTAGAGGGTGGCAAGTCATATTACTTTGAGGCGTTGCAAAAAAATGCAACTGGCTCAGATTACTTTATGGTCGGCTGGGCTGCCGCCGATGCACCGGTCACCGATATCAAAGTGATCCGGGGTAATGAACTTGCTCCTTATTTTGAAAAGCCAAGTATCGACCCTGCGATTCTGGCTGAAAACTATGCCGTCGGCTATCGTGTGGGCTACACCGATGGGCGTTATGGCTTCCCTGTTGACCAAAAATATCCAATGAAGGATAGCGATGGTGACGGTTTACCGGATAACTGGGAAGTGGCCGTAGGCCTTGACCCCAATAATGATGCTGATGCGCTGCTCGACCAGGATGGTGATGGCCTCTATGCCCTGCTCGAATTCCAGAGCCTGGCTGATCCACGCAAGCTCGATACGGACGGTGATGGTATTCCTGACGGATGGGAAGTCACCAACGGGCTGTCACCGCTTGATGCGGCGGATGCCTTGACCCTGACGGCAACGGGTGTCACCTATCTTGCGATGTACAGGACTGAAGCTGGCCTGCCACCGCCACTGAAGCCGGGTGAAGTGCTGGTACAGTGGAAAGCGCCATCGGCCCGGGAAGACGGTACCGAACTGGCGGAGAAGGACATCGCTGGCTTTGAGGTGCGCTATGGCTCGACATTGGAGGCTATGACCAAAACCTTACGGGTGGAGAATGGGTCTGCAACCTTTGTCGTTATCTCTGGCCTGGACCCCGGTGTGATCTATGCGTCAGTTTTGGCCTACGACACGACTGGGCGGCTAAGTAGCCCGTCGGAGCCCGCGACATTACGCGTAGCTGAATAACCGGCTACCGTTATAACAAGCCGCCCCCCAGGGGCGGTTTTTGTTGCTGCCAGTTATTGGCCGATAAGCTGTTTGTCAGGTCAACAGCATTAGTGGCTGATACACTGACGGCCAACTGTCACCAGCCGAGGAACTTGGGCCCGTGATCATTATTGTCGAGCCAGTACGTTTGGGCCTGGAGCACCAGGCGTTTAACGCTGCCCTAATCCAGGCGGCGGTGGAGGCCTTCCCCGGCCAAGAGATTCAGTTCTGGGCAGATCAATCCCACCTGGATTCTATTGCCGAGATGTTGGGGTCAGCGCATGGTGTCAGGCTGGTGGCAGTCGCCATTGCACCTCGCCGCGCTAGTTTGTGGCAGCGCGTCGGGCCGGACAGCCGACTGGCCCGACTGGCGTTGCAGCTGGCGCGGGAGCCGGGTAACAGGCTGGTGTTTTCCTCGATCACTATCCCATTGCTGTGGGCCTGCCGGCTGCAAATGTTGGCCAAGCCCAGTCATCAGGTGGGGGCTGTGTTGCACGGCGGCTTGGCAGAGCTGCGTTGGCGCCCCAAGTTCAACCTGTGGAAGCGCTGGACAGGTTTGCGCTGGGCATTGTCACATAGTCCGCGCTGGCTCACGTTTTGGGCGTTGGAGCAGAGTATTGCCTCTGCGCTTCAGCGTTTTGCACCTGAGCTTGCGGCTCGCTTTGGTGTATTTCCTCACCCGTTGCCACCCGATCTGAGCATGGTGGCCAGTCATCAGCCGCCAGTGGCACCCTTAGCTATTGGTTTATTGGGGCTGGCTACGCCCCAGAAGGGGCTGTTGCGCTTTCTGGCGGTTGCTCAGGAGTTGCACCGCGTGGCGGCATTTCGGTTGGTGGGGCGGGTTCATCAAGATTGGCGTGAGCGGGTGGCGGATCAATTGGCCGTACTGGATCTCAAGCCGGAAGCTGCACCCATGGCGCGAGCACTATTTGTTAGCCGGGTGCGCGAATTGACCTATGCCGCTTTCTTCTTCGAAGGGGAGCACTATGCGCTCACGGCCTCCGGGGTGTTACTCGACTGTATTGCTCTCGGCATTCCGCTGCTGGGACGCCGCCATCCGCTGTTTAGCGAGCTGGAAGCGGAGGTTGGGGAGATCGGTCACTTCTGCGAAGCAGGAGAGGAGGTCCAGATGGTGGCCGAGCTGGTCGCCAATTTTGATCCAGCACGGCATGCGGCTCAGTGCGCGGCAATGCGCCGTCTGCGCCACCAGCGCTCAGTAGCAGCGCTGGCGGAGCGGATCGACCAGCTGCTCAGCGTGCGGCAGTGAGTGCGCGTAGCGGCGCCAGCACTAGGTTGCGCCAAGCGCCTTTATGCAGCGGGTTGTAACGCAAGGCCGTGATGGCCGCTTGCCAGGCAGGTAGCAGCTTGCCAGCCAGCGAACGGTAGAACGACCAGCGGGCATAGAAGCTGGCCCATGCCTCGGCCTGCTCACCAGGGCTCAACAGTGTTGGGTTGGCGTTGAAGAACTTGCACATGGAGGTGCGCACCGAGTTAAAGCGGCGTTCTTTGTCGCTGGAGATCTGGTCGGCAAAGACCCGGTATTTAGCAAACAGCTGCGGTACATACTGGAAGGTGCAGTGCGGTGAATAGCGCAGCCACATCTCAAAATCCGCGGCAACACGCACCGATGCATCGAAGGGGCCGTAGCGGTCCAGGCAATGGCGGCGCATCATCGCTGTATTGCCAGATACACAATTATCCTTGAGCAGTTCGCGGTAGATCTTGCCACTAAAGCGCGGCATGTTGTGGCGGCTGGTTTCCTGGCCGTCACCATCAATAGTGATCAAATCACCATATAGCACATCGATCTCTGGATGGCTCTCCATATAGGCGAGTTGCCATTCGAGCTTGCCTGGTAGCCAGATATTGTCGGAATCGAGAAAACAGATGTAATCACCGCTGGCTCGGCTTAACGCCAGGTTCTGAGCGGCAGGCTGCCCCTGATTGGGCTGTTGCAGGAAGATAAAGTCATCACGCCCCAGCCAAGGCTGCAGTACCTCCAGGGTGTTGTCGGTGGAGCCGTCATCCACAACGATCAACTCAAGATTGGCATAATTCTGCGCATAGACGCTGGTAATGGCCTCTGCAATCAATTTGGCCCGGTTATAGGTGGCCATGATCACCGAAATCTTGGCGGTCATTGTCAGCTCTCCTCAGCGCGCGCCTTTTTTCAGCAACACTACTTCTGCCGTCTGCACAAAGATGAACAGGTCAAGCAGGAAACTGCGGTGCTTGATGTAATAGAGGTCAAATTTGAGTTTCTCAAGGGCGTCGTCTTCGGTGGCGCCATAGGGATAGCACAGTTGGGCCCAGCCGGTCAGTCCGGGTTTGACGGCATGGCGTTCAGCATAGAAGGGCAGTTTTTCTTGCAGCTTCTCGACGAACTCCGGGCGCTCAGGGCG
>JAGOCY010000032.1 GCA_017998495.1 Corallincola sp. | reverse complement strand
CTTCCACCTCCTGTTCCGACAAAGAGCCGTCCAGATAGACGACCTTGGTCATCACCGAGGAGCCAGACACCGCCAGCGCCGCATGGCGAAACTTGCGCGCGAAACGCTTGCGCAGGGTCTTGATGACACTGCCCACGGTCTCGATGTCCTGGATTTCGTGGTCAACTACCGCCCCTTTCGGAATCGGCAACTGGGCAACACCTTCCAGCCGGTAGCCGCTGTCCGTTTTGGTCAGCAGTACGGCCTTGATGGCGTTGGAGCCAATGTCAATTCCAACCATGGGTGGAGCCTGACGCTTCAACAAGCTTTTCAGCATGGCTCCTTCTCGCACTCCGTTATCGTTGAAAGTCGGCGTTAATCTTTTGTTACTTCTACGCCGGTTAGCATAGAACAAGTCAATTCTGGCTCCAACCTCAAGCAGATAGAGCCATTCGTTATTTTTGAACGGGATCTCTATACTAGCCCCTCCTGAACGCCAAACGGCGCTCTGCGGAGGATCTTGCTGAGATGTTGTTGCGCATTTTGCGTCACTTGGCGGCGTTGCTGATGTCGCTGATCGTGCTGGGCATTGCGGCACTGGCGGTGGTTTATGCCTATTTTGCGCCGCAGCTGCCTGATGCAGCCACGCTGCGCGATGTGCGTCTGCAGACGCCGATGCAGGTATTCAGCGCCGATGGCCAACTGCTGGCTCAGTTTGGCGAACAGCGCCGTATTCCGCTGACCCTGGAACAGATGCCCCCACTGCTGGTTCAGGCGTTTTTGGCCACCGAGGACTATCGCTTCTATGAGCATCCCGGCATCGACCCTATCGGCGTCGGCCGGGCCATGCTGGCCGTGGTTGCCAGTGGCGAGAAGAGCCAGGGCGCCAGCACCATCACCATGCAGCTGGCCCGCAACTTCTTTCTCGGCCGGGAAAAGACCTACATCCGCAAGATCAAGGAGATTTTCCTCGCCTGGCATATCGAGCAGGCGCTGACCAAAGACCAGATCCTCGAGCTCTACCTCAACAAAATCGCTCTCGGCTATCGCTCCTTTGGTGTCGGTGCAGCCGCTGAGGTCTATTACGGTAAAACCGTCGATCAGCTGACCCTCGCCGAGATCGCGGTGATCGCGGGCTTGCCCAAGGCGCCATCAGCACTGAACCCGATCGCCTCGCCAGCCCGCGCCAAAGCCCGCCGGGCGGTAGTACTGGGGCGCATGCTGGACACTGGCCTGATCACTGCCGAGCAGTATGAAGAGGCCAAAGCCGCGCCCATCGAGACCCGCTATCACGGCCCCCAGGTCTCATTCGAGGCGCCTTACGCGGCGGAGATGGCCCGCGACTTTTTGGTCAAACTGGTCGGCGAGGAGGAAGCCTATGGCGCTGGCTACCAGGTCTACACCACCGTGGACGCCCGCCTGCAGCGTGCCGCCAATCGAGCCGTCGAAACCAACATCTACGACTATGATGAGCGCCACGGCTATCGCGGCCCGGCCGGCGAATTGTGGTCAGCGCCAGCGCCTCAGCCGGAGCGTGCACGCATCCAGGCGGCTCTGGCCAATATCGTGCGCTTTGCCGATCTGCAGCCGGTAGCGGTGATCGGTATCGCCGACAAGTCGATCACAGTGCTGACCGACCGCGGCGAGGAGTTGTCCGTACCCTTCGCCCAGATGCTGTGGGCCCGCCCCTTTATCAGCGACATCCGCCAGGGCCACCCGCCTAAAAAGCCGGCGGATGTGGTCAAGATCGGCCAGCAGATCTGGGTCCGGCCGGTCGAGGATGGCTGGCGGTTGGCCCAGGTACCTGCCGTTAACGGTGCCCTGACCGCCCTCGATCCCCGCGACGGGGCGATCAAGGCGATTGTTGGTGGCTTCAGCTTTAACCAAAGCCAGTTTAACCGCGCCCTCCAGGCCAAGCGCCAGGCTGGTTCCAACATCAAGCCCTTTCTCTATGCCACCGCGCTGGAGGATGGCATGAGCCTGGCGACCATCATCAATGATGCGCCGGTCAGCCACTATGACCCAGCCATCGGCGTGACCTGGCGGCCCCGCAACTCGCCGCCGGAGTATGAGGGGCCGATGCGCATGCGCGTCGCTTTGGGTAAGTCCAAAAACGTGGTCTCGGTGCGCCTGTTGGAGATGGTCGGTCTGGACCGCTTCCGCAAGCAGATGGAGCTATTTGGCTTTGCCCTAGCGGATCTGCCACGCGTACAGTCAATCGCCCTGGGCTCCGCCGAGTTCACCCCAATTGATATGGTGCGCGGCTTTGCCGCCTTCGCTAATGGCGGATTCAGGGTAGAACCCTATTTGGTGACCAAGGCCCTGGACGGTGATGGCAATGTCATTTTTGAAGCCAGCCCCAAAGTAGCCTGTGAGGAGTGCACCAAGGCCGCTGCAGGCGACTGGGTGCTTGAGCCCAACCCGGCGCTGCCCCCGGAGCAGCTGGCACCGCGAGTGATCAAGGCCACCACCGCATTCCTGATGCAGGAGGCGCTCAACAGCGCCATCTTCGGTGGCGGTAGCTTCCGTGATGGCAGTGGCTGGAATGGCACCGGTTGGCGCGCTGGTCGCGCGCTCAATCGCCGTGACATCGGCGGCAAAACTGGCACCACTAACGAGAGTCGCGACGCCTGGTTCAGCGGTTTCGGCCCCGGCATTGTTGCCAGCAGCTGGGTCGGCTTTGATGATCATAGCCGTACTCTGGGCTCGGCGGCCCCTCATCCCGGTTTGCCACAGCAGATGTCCGGCTATGAGTTTGGCGCCAAGTCGGCCATGCCCGCTTGGATCCGCTTTATGCAAGAAGCGCTCAAGGATGTGCCCGAGAAGCGCTGGCCGATGCCAGCCGGCATCATCTCGGTGCGCATCGATCAGGCTAGCGGCAAACTGGCCGGCAGCGGCAGCAGCGGCAGCCTGTTCGAGTACTTTGCACGCGGCAGCGAGCCCACCGAGTTCGCCGGCGATGAGTCAGCAGCAGCTCCCTTCGGTAGCCAGAGCGACGATGAGCTGTTCTAGTCACAAAGCGTGAAGGTGGCGACAGCAGTCGCCACCATTTAGCGCTATAAACGCTGGCATTAAGGGGCAACTCCCCGCTTAGAGCAGATCCGCGCCGATGTTGAAGCAGATCCCGATCACTGAACTCAAAGCGGGCATGTATGTGCATGCCATCGCTCGTCAGAACACCGACAAGCACGATGCCATCAAGCGCGCCGGCCTAGTGCCCAGCGATGAGCTGGTTAAGCTGTTGCGTGAGCGCGGCGTGCTTGAGGTGATCATCGACACCGACAAAGGCAAGAACAGCGATTATCAGCCGCCCGAGGTGGCTCCCGCCGCTAAGCCAGCCAGCACCAAGGTGCCAATGGCTGAGGAGATGGTCCGCGCCCAGGCGCTCTACAGTGAAGCCCGCGGTCTGCAACAGAAAGCGCTGCACGACCTGGTCACCGGCAAACCGATCGAGATGAAAGATTTCGAGAAGGTGACCGGCTCGTTCATCGACTCAGTGTTTCGCAACCAGGATGCCCTCGCCTGCCTCACCCGCATCCGTGAGAAAGATGCCTATCTGCTTGAGCATTCAATCAATGTCTCGATTCTGATGGCCATCTTTGCCAAGCACCTGGGAATCGAGCGCAAAGTGATGGAGGAGATCTGTCTGGGGGCGCTGATGCATGACTTGGGCAAAATCCGCATTCCGGAAGAGGTGTTGCACAAGCCGGGCAAACTCACCGACGACGAATTCGAGCTGATGAAGAAGCACGTTACCTTCAGCCACGACATTCTGCTGGAGAGCGCCCCGACCATTCCCCGGCGTACCGTCGAAGTGGTGATCCAGCACCATGAGAAGCTCAACGGCGGCGGCTATCCCCATGGCCTGTCGAGCGACAAGATCAGTAAGTACGGCCGTATGATCTCGATCGTCGACATCTACGATGCCCTGACCGCCGACCGCTGCTACAAGCGCGGTATGGTGCCCAATGCCGCCCTCGGCATCCTGCAGGGGCTGACCCCGCATCAGCTGGACGGCGATCTGGTACTGGAGTTCATCCGCTGCATGAGCATCTATCCGGTCGGCACCCTGGTCCGGCTGGAGAGCGGCAAGCTCGGCATTGTCTTTGAAACCAATGAGAAAGAGCTGACCAAGCCCAAGGTCAAGGTGTTTTACCACACCAAATACAAGCGCCATATCGATGTCGAGTATCTGGACCTCGCCCACCCCAAGTGCGGCGACAAGATCGCGACCTGCGAAAAACCCAGCACTCATAACATCGATATCGCCAAATACTTCTAAGCCCTCCACTGGTGCGTCGTTGCTGTGCGCTGGCGCACCACGAATGATCGCGGCCCCAGCCTCAGGCTGACCACCAGCACTGTTGCCGACCGCCGACCATAAATCCTATTTTGCTGATTTTTAAAAGAACAAGATGCAGGCAGGCACAGGCGTTAGCGCTTACCAATAATTGGCACAATTTCTGAATGGACGCCCCGCCGCACCCTGATGCTGCACAATTTTGCACCTGTTTGGCGCATCGCAGCGTCCGCCCCGAACCTGAGGCGCGGCCTGATCCTGGCTGCCCTGAGGGCAGCCTCCACCCTGGAGGTTTGTTGTGGTTGAATTGAGCAGTGCTGTCGAACAGCTGGTGCAAAGCACCAATACCCTGTTTGTGCTGGGTGGTGCCATCATGGTGCTGGCCATGCACTCCGGCTTCGCCTTTCTCGAACTGGGTACAGTGCGCGAGAAAAATCAGGTCAATGCCCTGGTCAAAATCCTCACCGATTTTGCCATCTCGACCCTCGCCTACTTCTTTATTGGTTACACCATTGCCTATGGCCAGAACTTTTTTGCTCCCGCCAACGAGCTGACTGGGGAGCAAGGCTACGGGCTGGTCAAATTCTTCTTCCTGCTCACCTTTGCCGCCGCCATTCCGGCCATCGTCAGCGGCGGCGTGGCCGAGCGGGCCCGCTTCTATCCGATGCTGTGCTGCTCGTTTCTGATCGTTGCCCTGCTCTATCCGCTGTTCGAAGGGATCGTTTGGAACGGCAACTACGGCATTCAGCAGTGGTTGACCGACACCTTTGGTGCCCCTTTCCATGATTTTGCCGGCTCAGTGGTGGTGCATGCGGTGGGTGGCTGGATCGGCCTGGCTGCCGTGATGCTACTTGGCATGCGCCGTGGCCGCATCAAGAATGGCCAGACCCACGGCTTCGCCCCCTCCAACATTCCGATGCTGGCGCTCGGCGCCTGGATCCTGACCGTCGGCTGGTTCGGCTTCAACGTCATGTCGGCCCAACAGATCACCGGTATCAGTGGCCTGGTGGCCCTCAACTCGCTGATGGCGATGGTTGGCGGCACCCTGGTGGCCATGGTTCTCGGGCGTAATGACCCCGGCTTCATCCACAACGGTCCGCTGGCCGGGCTGGTGGCGGTCTGCGCCGGCTCTGACCTGATGCATCCGCTAGGTGCCCTGGTCGTCGGTGGCGTCGCTGGCGCCATTTTCGTGGTGGTGTTTACCCAAATGCAGCGCCGCTTGCCGAAGGTTGATGACGTCCTCGGCGTGTGGCCGCTGCATGGCCTGTGCGGCGTCTGGGGGGGCATCGCGGCCGGGATCTTTGGCCTGGAAGCGCTGGGCGGGGTCGGTGGTGTCAGCCTGATCAGCCAGCTGCTGGGCTCCTTGGGCGGCGTGGTCATCGCCTTCGGTGGCGGCCTGCTCATCTACGGTGTGGTCAAGGCAGCTTGCGGCCTGCGCCTGTCGGAAGAAGATGAGCACCGCGGCGCCGACCTGGCGGTGCACAACATCAGCGCCACCGCCTACGACAAGTAAGGGTTACAGCTGACGTCCGATAATGCGCCGCATCTGTGGCTCATGAAGGGCGTCAGCATCAATAAGGTGGGTCGGTACTGCCCGCACTTCGGCTTTGCCGCCCTGCCACACCTGCTGCAACTGGCCGACCGCCATGGTCCCCATGGTGAACGGGTCCTGCATCATCACCGCCCGCAGCTCACCCTGCTCCAGCCGCCGCAACAGCGATGGTGACATGTCATAGCCGTAGAGCGCCGGCCACAGCTCTTTAGGTTGATGGTCAAAAAACGCCAGCATTGCCTCAGTTGCACTTTCGTTGCAGGCAAAGACCGCATCGGCATCGAGCAGACTCTGGCTAAAAGGCTGCAGGTAGCGCTGGGATTCGCTCACCAACAGCAGATTCTCGCTGATGCTGGTCAGACGTAGTTCGCTACCCAGTTCGGCGGTCAGGCCGGCGTAGCGTCCCGCCAGCGAGCCGACGGTCAGCGGCCCACACATCACCACCAGACGGCCATTGGCAGCGAGCTGCTGCCGCAAATAGCGCCCCATAGCCGCACCGGCAACCTGATTGTCGCTGGCCACAAAACCATCGAGCAGCTCACCGGCGGGCGAATCGATCACCACTACCCGCACGCCTGCCGCCCGGGCCTGCCGCAGTTCCTCCATCAGCCCATGCTGATCATTGGGGGCAATGATGATGCCGCGCACCCCCAAACGCACCGCCCGCCGCACCAGGCCACGCTGACTGTCGACCTGATTTTCAAACTCGGGGTCAAGATTGATGACCCTGAGCCCCCGCTCCGTTGCCGCAAACTCAACACCGCGGCGGAGCGCGCTCCAGTAGCTGTGGGTCTGGCCCATCACCACCAGCGCGAGATCGGGCGCAGGCTCGGCAACCACCACCGGTGGCAGCACCAACATCAACAGCAGAACAAGCCAGCTGCGTGCCATCGCCCACCTCGGCTTGGGGTTAACGCATCTCCAGAATTTCCAGCCCGAGCTGCCAGCTACCATCACCCTGAGCACTGACCCGTACCACCCGCGCCTGGGCGTGAAGCGGCGGTACCAGCCGATCAGATGATTCCAGCACAACCGCCACCGCCGTCCCCATCTCCAGGGGTTCGCTGGTCAGCACGCCCAGGCCTGTGGCCGACAGATCCAGACATTTGCCTGTGACTGGCGCGCTGTTGGCCACCTTCAGGGTGACCGCCGCATCAACCATCATGCGGTAGAAATTGCGGCGTTCCTCAATTGTCAGCATAGCCCTGCTCCCCATGAACGACAGGTTCCGAATCAACAGTGGTTGAACTATAACCAGCGAGCTGCGGCTTGACCACGTCGCTGATCATCGCCGCCAGTGGCCGGCAGGTGCGATCCAACCCCGCGCCGCGCCGCCACAGCAGCACAATACGCCGCGCCGGCTGAGGCAGCGAGAAGCGGCGATAACAGACCGCATGCCCCCCCTCGGCCTTGGCCGCTAGTGCCGGTAACAGGGTGATACCACGGCCGCTGGCCACCAGCTGACGCAAGGTTTCAAGGCTGGTGGCACGGAAACTGGTGTCCTCGCCGCCGCCGCCATCAGCACAGTAGCCGAGGGCCTGATCGCGCAGGCAGTGACCATCTTCCAGCATCAACAGCCGGCGCCCTTCCAGGGCCTGCTGTTCAAGCGCCTCCTGCCCGGCCAGCGGATGGTTGGGGGCGGTAGCCAGCAGCATAGGTTCATCGTAAAGCACGGCCTTGGCGTAAGGCGCAAGCCGTGGCAGCTCCGCCACCACCAGCGCATCCAGCTCGCCGGCCTCCAGCGCCGCGACCAGAGTATCGGTCTGGGCTTCACGCAGGATCAGAGTCAGCTGCGGCAGGACGCGCTCTTGGCCTGCCAGCAGCAACGGCAACAGATAAGGAGCCACAGTGGGAATAATGCCCAAACGCAGTTCACCAGCCAGCGGGTCTTGCCAGCGTCGGGCCTCATCAACCAGTTCCTGCACATCACGCACGATCTTCTGGGCCCGGCCGATCAAGGCTTCACCAGCGGCGGTGAAGCGGATCTGGCGGCGGCTGCGATCCACCAACAGCAGCCCCAACTGCTCCTCCAGCTTGGCCAGCTGACCGGACAGGGTCGGCTGGGAGACATGGCACGCCTCGGCGGCTCGGCCGAAGTGGCCATGCTGATGCAGCGCCAGCAGGTACTCGAGATCGCGTAGCGAGATATTCAATAGGCTCATGCTATGGCAGCCGTCGTTTCAAACGTTTTCATAAATTAAACCAGCACACCCTATCCCGCCAGCACCATAGCAACAGCCGCGTGCTAAGGCTCGGCCGGTGCTGGCAGCAGCTGCGCCGGCTTGAGCCCAAAGCGCTGACTGAGCTGAGGTTGGTAGAGAATGCCAAACTTGCGCGGCGGTTGTGGCCATAGCTCAGCAAACGGGGTGCCGCTGACATAGCGAAACAGCATCTCCGCCAGTTGCCGCCCGGCCTCCGCCTGATCGGCATAGATGGTAAAAGCCGCGCCCCAGCCTTCACGCACATCGCGCTCACCCACCCCCATCAAGGGTTTGCTGATCACTGGCGCCAGGGCCTGAGCGAAATAGGGCTGTACCCCCAGCTGATCATTGGGCGCCATAAACAGATCAACCTGGTCATCCAGTTGTCGGGCCTCAGCCGCGGCCAGCCGCGCCATCCGCTGTTGGCCACCGTCGCTGGGCACAAAGGGGATCTGGCGATAGATCACCTTGAGATCACGGAACTCCGGCTCGGCCAGTGCCGCATCCAACCAGCGCCGGTAGCTGTGCGACTGGGGCATGTCGGCATAGATGAGGCCGATGGTACGCGCCTGCGGCATGGCCGTGCGCACCAGACGCAAGCGCTCGCGCACCGGTACCGGGTAGGAGATCCCGGTGAAATTGGCCGACGGCGGGCGGTCAAAGCTGTCGATCAAGCCCAGCCCCACCGGATCGGTCACCGCCAGAAAAAAGAACCGCTGCTGCGGCTGATTCTTGGCCAGATCGCGAAAGGCCTGGGCGGCCATGGTGCCGTTGACCACCACCGCATCGTGGCGACGTTGCGCTTCACCCAGGTTGTGCCAGATACGGGTGGCAATGCCGTCATAGTGCTGCAACGAATAATGCTGCACCTCCAGGGTTCGGCCACTCGCCGTCAGCAACCGCTCCAGTTCATCGATGGTGGCCAGACGCGCATCGTCATAGGGAGCGCCAGCCTGGGTATCGATAAACAGCAGGCGCACTGGCGCCGCTGCTGTGGCGCTCGCCAACAACAGTGCGCAGGCTAGGCCCAACGCCAGAGATCTTATCCAGGTCATCACTAACAGCTCCCTACTCCATGACAGCTGACTCTTGCAAGCATAACCGCTGGCTCACTAGCCGCCGTTGATCCACACCAACCTGAGCGGGCCATCACTGTTTGCCAATCGCAGTGACCCATCAGGCCAGG
>JAGOCY010000031.1 GCA_017998495.1 Corallincola sp. | reverse complement strand
TCAGCTCTATCAGGGCGGTTTGCATCGTGACCGCTTTCTGCCGGCCATCGCCCTGCTCAAAAGCATCACCCGGGTGGTGCATCTCGATGGTGGCCAGGATTACCGTCTGCGCACCCTCACTCGTGCTGCCATTCATCTGGTGGCGGAGGCGGATGGTGATGCCCGGCTGGAGGCGCTGGCGGTCGAGCTGGCGCCTGAGCCCCCCCTGCGCGACCAGCAGCTGACTGTGTGCGAGCGGCCGTTGCCCTGCCGGCTGGTGGCCGATGATCTGGTGTGGTTTGACTTTGCCATCCTGTGCCGCAGCGCTCGCAGCCAGCTCGACTACATCGAGCTGGCCCGGCGTTTCCACACCGTACTGGTGAGTGATGTGCCGCAGCTGGGCAGCGACGATGATGATGCTGCGCGCCGTTTTATTGCCCTGGTCGATGAGTTCTATGACCGAGGGGTCAAGCTGGTAATGACCCAGGCGGTGGCGACGGCGGATCTCTACCAGGGTGAGCGGCTGGCCTTTGCCTTCGCCCGCTGTGTCAGCCGCCTGACCGAAATGCAGAGCGAGAGCTATCTAGCCCGCCCCCACACCCCGGCCTGACACGACCATTGGCGCTGGTTAAAAAAGCAAAAAACAGATGATCTGGCTGGGTCGAATGACTATAATCGCGGCCCGCCCATGTTACAGACGGCCGCTTCGGCGGTAATTGGTCGGCAACAGTGGCGCTCGAAGGGGCTCATTGTCCGACGAAAAAACGTGGCTCATCAGAGCCTTGGGTATGAATCAAATTGGGTTTAGCGTAATGAAAACCTTTACTGCAAAGCCGGAAAGCGTCAAGCGCGACTGGTTCGTCGTTGATGCCGAAGGCAAAGTGCTCGGCCGTCTGGCCTCTGAAATCGCTCGTCGCCTGCGCGGCAAGCACAAGCCGGTTTACACCCCGCACGTCGACACCGGTGACTACATCATCGTGGTCAACGCGGACAAACTGCGCGTAACCGGCAACAAAGTGCTGGGCAAGGTCTACTACTCCCACACCGAATATCCGGGTGGTCTGAAGGAGACAACCTTTGAAAAGCTGATCCAGAAGGCGCCTGAGCGCGTGCTGGAAAAAGCGGTCAAGGGCATGCTGCCGAAGGGCCCGCTGGGTCGTGAAATGTTCCGCAAGCTGAAAGTCTATGCCGGCGCCGAACATAACCACGCCGCCCAGCAGCCGCAGGTTCTGGATATTTAAGAGGGTTTAAGGCAATGGCACAGACTCAGAACTATGGTACCGGCCGCCGCAAAAGCTCCAGCGCCCGCGTATTCATCAAATCCGGTAGCGGTGTGATCACCGTTAACCAGCGTCCGCTGGATGTCTACTTCGGCCGCGAAACTGCACGCATGGTCGTGCGTCAGCCGCTCGAACTGACCCAGCTCAGCGAGAAGCTGGACGTCTATGTCACCGTCGCTGGCGGTGGTATCAGCGGCCAGGCCGGCGCAATCCGCCACGGCATCGCCCGCGCGCTGATCGAGTTCGACGAATCCCTGCGCAGCCCGCTGCGTCAGGCTGGCTTCGTTACTCGCGACGCCCGTAAGGTTGAGCGTAAGAAAGTGGGCCTGCACAAAGCCCGTAAGCGTCCGCAGTACTCCAAGCGTTAATCACGCTGGCAGCTGCGTCCGCAAAGCCCGCCATCTGGCGGGCTTTTTGTTTTTCGGGTGGCTGGGGGCGAGACCATCGGTTGTGCAAGGTTGCTGTTTTCCCGTAAAATTGCGGGGCTTTTGGCCGGCCGTTCGGGCGGTCCTGCATCCGGTGGGCGACGGCATATAATTACAGCGCCCAAACAAGCATATGAGCGGGAGATAAGTGGATGAGCAATGCGCCTGTCGATAACGGTCGCCGCCGGTTTCTGACCGTTGCCACGGCCGTTGTCGGGGGGGTTGGGGCTGCTTACACGGCGGTGCCTTTCCTCAAGTCCTGGAATCCGAGCGCCAAGGCCAAAGCCGCAGGCGCCCCGGTTGAGGTCAATATCAGCAAACTGGAACCTGGCCAGCTGATGCGCGTTGAGTGGCGCGGCAAGCCAGTGTGGATCGTGCGTCGCACGCCGGAGATTCTGGCGGAGCTGACCAAGTTCGATGACCAGCTGCGCGATCCGGAGTCCAAGGAGCCGCAACAGCCTGAGTACGCCACCAACACCTTACGCGCTATCCGCGATGAGATCTTTGTGGCGGTTGGCATCTGCACCCATCTCGGCTGCTCACCGCTGTTTCTCGACGGTAACTTCGGCGAGCAGGTGACCGGCGTTGACCACGGCTTCTTCTGCCCCTGCCATGGTTCCAAATTTGATATGGCCGGGCGTGTCTTTGCTGGCGTGCCGGCGCCGCTCAATCTGGTGGTGCCGCCCTATCACTTTGTCGATGACAACACCATTCTGGTGGGCCTAGACAAGGGAGAAGCCTGATGTTTACCAAACTGATCGCCTGGTTTGACGAGCGCATCCCGCTTACCGCCACCTGGAACAAGCACGTCGGTAAATATCCGACCCCCAAAAATTTCAATTTCTGGTATTTCTTTGGCTCACTGGCGCTTTTGGTGCTGGTCAACCAGCTGCTGACTGGTATCTGGCTGACCATGAACTACAACCCCTCCGCTGAAGGCGCGTTCGCCTCGGTCGAGTACATCATGCGTGATGTAGAGTGGGGCTGGCTGATCCGCTACATGCACTCGACGGGCGCCAGTGCCTTCTTCGTGGTGGTCTATCTGCACATGTTCCGCGCTCTGCTGTACGGCTCGTACCAGAAGCCGCGTGAGCTGCTATGGCTGTTCGGCATGGGCATCTTTGTGGTGCTGATGGCTGAAGCCTTCATGGGCTACCTGCTGCCCTGGGGCCAGATGTCGTTTTGGGGCGCCCAGGTGATTATCTCGCTGTTCGGCGCCATTCCGGTCATTGGTGAAGACCTGACCCTGTGGATCCGTGGTGATTACGTGATCTCCGGTGCCACTCTGACCCGCTTCTTTGCCCTGCATGTCATCGCCCTGCCGCTGGTGCTGGTGGCGCTGGTGTTCCTGCATATCGTTGCCCTGCATGAAGTGGGTTCAAACAACCCCGATGGCATCGAGGTCAAGAAGAACAAGGGGCCGGATGGCTGGCCGAAAGACGCCATCCCTTTCCACCCCTACTACACGGTCAAGGACATTGTCGGCGTCGCCGGCTTCCTGATCCTGTTCTGTGCCGTGATCTTCTTTGCCCCGGGTATGGGTGGGCTGTTCCTTGAGCCGCCCAACTTTGAAGCGGCCAACCCGCTCAAGACGCCTGAGCACATCGCCCCGGTGTGGTATTTCACCCCCTTCTACGCCATTTTGCGGGCGGTGCCCGACAAGCTGCTCGGTGTCATTGCCATGGGGCTGTCGATCGGCATCCTGTTCGTGCTGCCGTGGCTGGACCGCTGCAAGGTCAAGAGCTTCCGTTACCGTAGCACCCTGCACAAACTGAACATTGCCCAGTTTGCGGTCAGCTTTGTGGTGCTCGGTTACCTCGGGCTCAAGCCGGCGACCCCGGTCTACACCCTGATGGCCCAGATCTTCACCGCGTTGTACTTCGGCTTCTTCATCGCCCTGTGGGTATACAGCAAGAACGAGAAGACCAAACCGCTGCCGGAACGGGTGACCTGATATGAAACGGATCCTTTGTTTACTGGCACTGCTGGTGCCTTTTGCCGGAGTTGCAGCGGGTGGCGGTGAGTATCCGCTCGACAAAGCGCCGGTGGATCAGAGTGACACTGCTTCGCTGCAGCGCGGCGCCAAGCTGTTCATGAACTACTGTTTTGGCTGCCATAGCACTCAGTACCAGCGCTATCAGCGGGTGGCTGAGGACCTGCAGATCCCGGCCGAGCTGATGCAGCAGCATCTGATGTTTGTCCAAGGGCCCAAGATTGGTGACCTGATGGAAAACAGCATGGCCGATAAAGATGCTGCCAAGTGGTTTGGTGCGGCGCCGCCTGATCTGACCCTGGTCGCCCGGGTACGCGGCGCGGACTGGCTATATACCTACCTGCGCACCTTCTATGCCGATCCGAAACGGCCATGGGGGGTGAACAACCTGGTGTTCAAGGACGTGGGTATGCCCCATGTGCTGCAGGAGCTGCAGGGGGTTCCGAGCTTTGTAGATGAAGAGCGGATGGTGGATGGTAAGGTTGAGACCCACAAGGTGCTCAAGACCGATGGCAGCGGCGAGCTGTCTACCGACGAGTATGACCAGGCGGTGGCGGATATCGTCAACTTCCTGGTTTACGCGGCCGAGCCGATGCAGCAACAGCGCAAGTCGCTGGGAGTCTGGGTGATGCTGTTCCTGGCGCTGTTCTTTGTACTCGCCTACCTGCTCAAGAAAGAGTACTGGCGCGACGTCCACTAAGACGTGGCCTATTGATGCTGGTAGCGGGGGCGCCTTGCCCCCGTTGCCGTTTTACTGACTGTTGGAGGATTGAATGGGCACTGCGGCCTCGAAACGTTCGGTCATGACCCTGTTTGGCGGCAAAGACGAGCTGTTCAGCCATCAGGTGCGCATTGTGCTGGCGGAGAAAGGTGTCACTTATGACACCGTGTTTATTGCTCCGGGTGAGATCAATGAAGAGCTGATGGAGCTCAACCCCTACAACACCATCCCGGTGCTGGTGGATCGTGAGCTGGTGATCTATGAGTCGCGCATCATCAACGAATACCTCGACGAGCGTTTTCCTCATCCGCCGTTGATGCCGGTTTATCCGGTGGCCCGTGGTCGGGCCCGGTTGATGATGCACCGGGTCGAGAAAGACTGGTATCCGCTGGTTGATCAGATCCGCGCCGGCGGTGAGGCCGGAGCTGTAGCCCGTCGTGATCTGACCGAAACCGTGCTGTCGCTGGCGCCGGTGTTTGCCGAAGCCCAGTACTTTCTCAGCGATGAGTTCAGCCTAGTGGATTGCTGCATTGCCCCCTTACTGTGGCGCCTGCCATCGTTGGGGATCGAGTTGCCGATCGCACCGACCAAGGCGCTGCGTGCCTATATGGGCCGCATCTTCGAGCGCGAATCGTTCCAGGGCGCACTGACCGATGTTGAACGGGAGCTGCGGCTGTGACCGGCAACGCCACCATGACCCCGTTTCGTCCTCATCTGTTGCGGGCGTTCTACGACTGGCTGGTGGCCAATGGTCTCACCCCACATCTGGTGGTGGACGCCGAGTACCCCGGGGTCAAGGTGCCACGCCAGTATGTGAAGGACGGTCAGATCGTGCTGAACATCAACCCGTCGGCGGTCGGTAATCTGCAACTGGGTGATGTTGAGATCAGCTTCAGCGCCCGCTTTGGTGGCTCGCCGTTTGCCGTGCGCGTGCCCATTGGTGCGGCTAACGCCATCTATGCCCGTGAGAACGGCGCTGGCACCGTATTCAACGACGAGCCGGCGCTGGCGGCTAGTCAGCCAGAGGCGGGGACTCAGCTCCAGAGCGGACCTGACGATGAGCCGCCACCGCCGCCCCGCGGTGCCAGCCATCTCAAGGTGGTTAAGTAACTGCCGGACACAGCCATTAAAAAACCGCCTTTCGGCGGTTTTTTAATGGTCTGAGCACAGCTCAATCCAGATATTCAAAGAGCCGGATCACCTGGGTGACACCACTGATGGTACGGACGATCTCAGTAGCCCGCTCGCCTTCGGCACGGTGCACGATGCCCAGCAGAAAGACTTCGCCATTCTCGGTGGTGACCGAGATGCGTGATGAATCAATCTTGTTGTCATCGATCAGCTTGGCTTTGATCTTGGTCGTGATCCAGCTGTCGCCGCTGCGGGTGGACAGGCCGATGGGGTGGCCGAGGCGGATCTGGTTGTAGATCTGTTTTACCCCTTTGACCTTGCGTGCGGCCTCCTCGGCCAACGCCCGCTGCTCATTACTGCGGGCCTGGCCGACCAGCAGCACGTTGCCGTTGTAGACCACGGACAGCACGCGTGCCTTGTCGAGCTGCTTGGCCACCTCGTCCAGCTTGCCTTCAACGGCCAGGCCGGTGGTGACGTCGTCAAACTGGGTGCCGGTGCTACGCGGGTCCGACGCCACTGTTGCCGTAGTGGCGGCACCGGCGACCACCGCGGCACAGCCGCCCATGGTCAGTGCCGCAGCGGCCAGCAGCAGGGTAGAAACAAGCTGACGCATCATTAGGCCTCCTGCGGGAAGATCATTTCGTCAATCAGATCGCACAGGCAGTGGATCGCCAGCAGGTGGACCTCTTGAATGCGGGCGGTGCGGGTGGAAGGCACGCGGATCTCGACGTCATGGGCACCGAGCAGCCCGGCCATGTCGCCGCCGTCTTTGCCGGTCAGGGCCACAATATTCATATCCTTGGCCAGCGCCGCTTCCATCGCCTTGACCACGTTGGGGCTCTTACCGCTGGTGGAGATCGCCAACAGGATGTCACCGCTCTGGCCGAGGGCGCGGATCTGCTTGGAGAACACTTCGGTATAGCTGTAATCGTTGGCGATTGAGGTCAGGGTCGAGGTGTCGGTGGTTAGCGCGATGGCCGGCAGAGGCGGGCGTTCGCGTTCATAGCGGTTGAGCAGCTCCGAGCTGAAATGCTGGGAGTCGCCTGCCGAGCCGCCATTGCCACAACAAAGGATCTTGTTGCCGCGCAGCAACGCCTCAACCATCAGCCGGGCGGCGCGTTCGATCGATTCCGGCAGCGCTTCGGCAGCCGCGATCTTGGTCTGAATGCTCTCGCGGAAACTCTCTTCGATGCGTTGTCTCATGAGCGGGTTGTCCTCGTCCTTATTAAAAGGCGTTGCGAAGCCATTGGCACTGCTGGCCGTCGGCAGCGACCAGGATGACGTCAAAACGGCAACTGGTGCGGCTTTCATTCAGCCCCCGCTGCTGCAGATACAGCAGGGCGGTGCGGCGAATGCGCTGTGACTGGGCGGGGCTGAGGGCCGCAGCGGCACCGCCAAAGTCATCGCGCTGGCGATATTTGACCTCAATGAACACCAAAGTGCCACCGTCGCGGGCGATCAGGTCGATCTCGCCGCCGCGCACCCGGAAGTTATGGGCGAGCAGCGTTAGCCCCTGTTCATCGAGCAGGGCCAGGGCGCGTTGTTCAGCACGCCGGCCATTACTGCTGCTGGCGCTCGTCACTCAGCCGTTCCGTGGCATTAGTGCCGATGCGGGCCCAATCCACATTACGGTGGATCAGACCATCGCGCGCATGCAGGGTGCCGGTCAGGCCGCGCACCTCATAGCCGGGGAAGGCGGCCAGATAGCGAAAGCCTGGCACCAGCAGCAGGGCATCGTGGCCCAGGGCGAATAACCGCAACTCCTGGGCGCCGCGCTGGGGCCAGGTTGTGCGGGCCAGCTTGAGGGTGTCTGCCGCTCCCCCCTCACCAGCCAGCAGCAGTGGCATGTCGCTGATCAACACACCTGCCAGCTCGCTATCGCTGTTGCTCAGCTCATGGGCACTGGCACTGGCGTAGATAGGCGGAGGGGTAGCACTGCCGCTGAGGCTCGATTCAATGGTTGGCTTGATAAAACGGGCCTCGGCCGGATTGCCGTAAAGGTAGATGGCGTCGATGTCACGGCGACTGCGCGCTTCCGCCTCCAAATCCAGGCCGGTCGTCTGGCGTAGCTCACGGATGCGGGCCTGGCTGCCGCCGATGCCCAGAGCGTTGGCGATTGTCTGCTGCACCCCTTTGCGATCACCGTAGCTGGCGATCACGGCGGCATGGCCGGGGCCGGCAAGCTGTTGCCAGTGGCTGTCGAAGGTAGCGCTGACGCGGCTGCCGACACTACTGGCTGGCACCAGTACCAACGGATGGCGGATGCCATCTTGGGCCATGCGTTGGGCAGTCTGCTCGGCCTCATCTTCCGGTGCCAGGGCAAACTGCAAACTGGCTGTAGGCCAGGCGCCCGCAGTGCGGTTGAGTGCCAGCCATGGCTGAGCGGGCGGTTTGGCCAGCATTGCTTCAACATCCGGCTTGAGCAGTGGCCCAACGACCAACTCGGCGTTGCTGGCGGCGAGTTGGGTCAGCGCTTGGTCCATGCCACCAGCGGTATCGATGAACTGCAGTTCGGCACTGCTGCTGCCGCTGAGCACCGCATGCACCATGCCGTCGCGGATCGCCTCGCCCAGGCTCTGGTTGCGGCCCGACAGCGGCAGCAGCACAGCCACCCGTCGTGGCGCTGTGGCATCCAGGGTTAGGACCATGGCCAGCGGCGCGGGCGGCAAGGCAAAGGCCGGATGGTCCGGGTACTGCTCACGCAATTGGGCCAAGCGGGCGACATAGCGTTGCGGCTCCTTTTGCCCCTCCTGATGGAGAGCGGACAAGCGTAGCCAGCCGGAGAAGGGATCGGGCGCCGGGGCAGTGGCCGCGCCTACCAGGGTGAAGGGGCTGACATCGGCCAGCAGGCTCCAGATGCTGTCATGCAAGGCCTGACGGGCGGCCTGATCATCCGTATTGGCGGCGACCAGAGCCAGCTGGCGTGCGGCTTCAATCGGATCGCCGGTCAGGCGGTAGGCTTCGCCGAGCAACCGGGCGCGCCATACCTTGAATTGAGCAGACAGTTCACGCTCAGGTACCGCCTTGAGCTTGCGTACGGCGGCATCGGCCTGCTGGTTATTGAGGGCCAGTTCCGCTTCGATCAGCAACGCCAGTGAACGGGCATTGGCATCTGTCCATTGGGTGGGCAGGGCTGCATAGATCTGGCCGGCGCGCTCGCTCTGGCCTTCACCGAGCAGCGCGGCAACTGCCAGCAGCCGGTAACCGGCGGCGGTATCGCCGCTATTGCGCTGCGCCAGCGAGAAATAGAACGCCGAATCATGTTCCAGCTGGGTGTAGTTGACTGAGGTACCGCTGCTGCTGCCAGCGCTGTCTGGGCTCGGGGTTGAACCACAGGCGGCGAGAAACAATGCCACAACAATGGCTACAAGGCGGCGTGATAGACTCTGCATGCCCGAAAATACCTTTTATGACGCGCACGGCGGACAGGGCCTGCAAGTGTAACTGCCGCGGCTGTCCAAAAACAGAGCAGAGGGGAATGGCGGATGGTGGTTGCTGGCACGCTTTATATAGTTCCGACCCCGATTGGCAACCTTGGCGACATCAGCAACCGGGCGCTTGAAGTGCTCGGGGCGGTGGATGTCATCGCTGCCGAAGACACCCGCACCACCGCCCGCCTGCTGCAACATTTCGGCCTGCACAAGCCGCTGATCGCCCTCCATGATCACAACTAAGAGCAACGCGGTGCGCTAC
>JAGOCY010000431.1 GCA_017998495.1 Corallincola sp. | reverse complement strand
TGGCCTCACCAACGATGAACTGCAAAAGTGCCACTACCATCTGCATATTCCCTCTAACCCCGACTACAGCGCCCTTAATCTGGCGCAGGCGGTACAGGTGGTGACCTACGAACTGCGCATGGCGGCCAGTGCCGGCTTGATCATGGCCGAGGCGGAGGTCGATTATCCGCCCGCCGAGGAGCTGGAACGCTTCTACGCCCAACTGGAGCAGACGCTGCGCCAGGTCGGTTTTATCTTGCCGCGCCATCCTGGTCAGGTGATGCAGAAGCTGCGCCGGCTCTTTACCCGGGCCCGGCCCGAGACGCAGGAGATGGCGATCCTGCGTGGTATGCTCGCCACCATGTATAAGGCCAGCACCCCTGCCACCAGCGCCGACAGCGAGGAGTGACATGTTCGAACGCATTCGTGAGGATGTCCGCAGTGTTTTCGACCGTGACCCGGCGGCACGCACCACCATCGAAGTGTTGCTGACCTATCCGGGGCTGCATGCCATCTGGTTTCATCGCATCAGCCACGGCCTGTGGACGCGTGGTCTGCGTTTTCCGGCACGCTGGCTGTCGACCCTGGCGCGCTGGCTGACCGGCATCGAAATCCACCCCGGCGCACGGATCGGCCGCCGTTTCTTTATTGACCATGGTATGGGGGTGGTGATCGGCGAGACCGCCGAGATCGGTGATGATGTCACCCTCTATCACGGCGTCACCTTGGGTGGCACCAGCTGGAACCCTGGCAAGCGCCATCCCACCCTGGCCAACGGGGTGGTGGTGGGGGCGGGGGCCAAGGTGCTGGGCCCGATCACCATGCATGAAGGGGCGCGCGTCGGCTCCAATGCCGTGGTGGTTAAAGATGTGCCAGCCGGCGCCACTGTGGTCGGTATCCCTGGGCGGGTGGTGCAGCGCCAGCATCCGGCCAGCGAGGCCCAGCCGGCCAGTGCCGAGCAGCGGGCGCGGCGCGATCAACTGGCGCGCAAATATGGTTTTGACGCCTATGCGGTGTCGCCCGATAACCCCGATCCGGTGGCCAAGGCGATTGGCCAGATGCTGGATCACATGCATCTGCTCGAGCAGCGTCAGGAGCAGATCTTGATGGGGCTGAAAGGGGCGGGTATCGATCTCAAATGCTGCGCCGTACCCCATCTGGATGTCAGTGAGTTTCGCGAAGCCGAAGAGCAGGCGGCCCAGGATCGCCAGCGTGCAGCGGATGCCTTTGACCCAGGGATCTGAACGGTTGTGGCGATGGCTGCGATAGCTGATACCTGACTAAATTAGTCAGGAAAATAGTTGACCAATTTTGTCGGCAATGTCACCATTTTCTCAAGCAAGCCCTGACCACGCCAGAGGTGACTTCCGATGCGCTTGACCAGTAAAGGCCGCTATGCGGTGACTGCCATTCTTGATGTGGCCCTGTATGCGGCAGACGGCCCGGTGCCGCTGGCCGACATCTCCGAGCGCCAGGGTATTTCGCTCTCCTACCTGGAGCAGCTATTTGCTCGGCTGCGCAAGAAAGGGCTGGTGAGTAGTGTGCGTGGTCCCGGTGGCGGCTATCGCCTGGGCAAGGCGGCGGATCAGATCTCGGTGGGCATGGTGATCGATGCCGTTGATGAATCGATCGATGCCACCCGTTGCCATGGCACCGGCACCTGTCACGGCGGCCACACCTGCCTGACCCATTCGTTGTGGATGGACCTGAGCGACCGTATTTCCGGTTTTCTCGATGGCATCACCCTGGCGGAGCTGGTGGCCAACCAGGAAGTGCAGTCGGTCGCCCACCATCAGCGCCGCGGTGGCACTGGCCGCGACAGCATTGCCGTCAATTTTCGCTAAAGAGACCCGCTGACCCGGGGAAGGAGTAGCTGATGAAACTGCCGATCTACCTCGACTACGCCGCGACCACCCCCTGTGATCCGCGCGTGGCCGCCAAGATGATGGATTATCTGACCCTCGATGGTTGCTTTGGCAACCCGGCGTCGCGTTCCCATCGTTTCGGCTGGCAGGCCGAGGAGGCGGTGGATATCGCCCGCAACCAGATCGCTGAACTGATTGGCGCCGATCCGCGAGAGATCGTCTTTACCTCGGGGGCTACCGAGTCCAACAACCTGGCGATCAAAGGCGCGGCTCACTTCTACCAGGGCAAAGGCAAGCACCTGATCACCGTCAAGACCGAACACAAGGCGGTGCTCGACACCTTCCGCCAGCTGGAGCGCGAAGGCTTTGAGGTGACCTACCTTGAGGTGGAGAGCAATGGCCTGATTGATATGAACAAGCTGGTTGCGGCGCTGCGCCCGGACACCATTGTGCTGTCGGTGATGCACGTCAACAACGAAACCGGCGTGGTTCAGGATGTGGCCGCCATTGGCGAGCTGTGCCGTGAGCGCGGCATCATCTTTCATGTCGACGCGGCCCAGAGTGCCGGCAAGTTGCCGCTTGACCTCAACCAGCTGAAGATCGACCTGCTGTCGCTCTCCGGCCACAAAATGTATGGCCCCAAAGGCATTGGCGCCCTCTATGTGCGCCGTAAGCCGCGTATTCGCCTGGAAGCCCAGATGCACGGCGGTGGCCATGAGCGCGGTCTGCGCTCAGGCACTCTGCCTACC
>JAGOCY010000430.1 GCA_017998495.1 Corallincola sp. | reverse complement strand
CTGTTGCGCCACTGGCTGGCCGGCGCAGGTGTGGCCATCAGCACGGCCCAGCTGCAGGTGGTGCTGTGCGAGGTGATCGGCGCCGGTGCGGATCGCCAACCGCAGCTCAGGCTCGGCAACTGGCAGCTGCTGCGCAGCCGCGAGCTGCTGTGGCTGCGGGCCGCCGCGCTGCCGCCATTAGCGGCGCAACTGGCTTGGCCCGACTGGCAGCAGCCGCTGACGCTGGCCGATGGCCGTGTTGTGCAGCTGGTCAGTGGTGGCTGCTTACGACCGCCACGGGCGGATGAAGCGGTCAGCCTGCGCTTTGGCTTGCCCGGCAGTACCCGGGTTCACCCCCACTGGCGCCAGCAAGGGCGGGAGCTGGTCAAGATCTGGCAGGAGCTGGCGATCCCCAGCTGGCAACGGCCAAGGGTGCCCATGCTGTTCTATGGCGAGCAGCTGGTGGCGGCCGCTGAGCTGTGGGTAGAGCAGGGAGCGCTGGTCAGCGATGGTGGCAGATTGCGGCTGGCCGTCAGCAGCTGACTGAGGCGAGGCCCGCCTGATGCGGGCCATAACGGCTGATGGCGACGGCTAACTATCGCTATGCAGCTGATTCTTGCCACTGGCCTTGGCGCGGTAGAGGGCGGCATCGGCTCGGCCACACAGGCGGCGCGGATCATCGCCCGGCTGCACCAGAGCAAAACCGATACTGACCCCAATACCACTGGCGGCCAGACCAGCGTGATCATCCAGCCCCGCCAGCAGCCGTTCGGCAATGCGCTCGGCGGCGCCGGCATGAGGGTCATGGACGATCACCGCAAACTCGTCACCACCCAGCCGATAGGGGCTGTCGGTGGTGCGCAGCGACTGGCGCAGCAGGGCGGCAAAGTCCGCCAACACTTCATCCCCGCGCAGGTGACCTTCTCGGTCATTCACCTGCTTGAAGTTATCCAGATCGAGCAGCAGCAGGCCAAGGGGCAGGGCGGTGCGCCGTGCCTGTTCCATCGCCCGGCGCAGGCCATCATCAAAGGCGGCACGGTTGCCCAGGCCGGTCAGCAGATCGGTCAGCGCCTGCTGGCGCAGCTGATCATGGAGGATGGCGTTGCGCAGCGGAAACGCGAGCTTGCGATGCAGCCGTTTGAGCTTGTCGAGCTGGCTGTCGGCCAGCGGCAACAGCGCCTGATAGGTGATCTCGCCCAAGCGCTGGCCACCAATACCGATGGGGAACTGGTAGGCATGCTGGGCGTGGTCGCTCAAGGTAATGCGGTGGCGCCGCCCCGGCCGCTCAAACACCAGGCTGGCGAAGTTGACCTTGGTGACGGCGTAGTTGGCGTAGATCTCCAGCAGCAGATCCAGATCGAGGGTGATCTGCAAGCGCTCGCTGAGGTTATCGCTGTCGCTCAGTTCGGCCACATGCAACTGGGGGATGAAGGTGGCAAAGCTGTCGCCTTCGAGCAATGGCGCGATGCGGTGGACGTTCTCCATGGGGATACTGCCGTTGGCTGGAGTGACTAACTACCTCTAAAGCAGGAGTCGTGCCAGCCGGATTCCTGACGCCGCCGGCGGGCCGCGGCCAGCGTTGCGGCAAGGTCTTGCCAGTGGTCGTTGCTTAGGCCGCAGAACGCGGCAAACGGCCGCCTCAGGGGGCCAGCAACAACCCTTCCAGATCCTGGCGGCGGGCACTGGCGTCATCAAAACCGCACTGGATCAGCTCCTGGGTGTAGCTGCGTTCAAACAGCAGGTAACTGAGCAGTGAGCCACCGTAATCGTCGTTGATCCCCACCACCCGCAGCAGTGCCCGCAACGGCCGGGGCAGGGCACGATAGTGGCGCTGGGCGATGGCGCTGAAATCGAGGCTGGGGTTGATCAGCAGGCAATCGATGGGGCGCAGGTCGCCACCTGGGGCCACACCGTCAGGCAGATGACGCAGGGTGCGGTTGATCCGCTCCAGCCGCTCCAGATCCGACTGCAAGGTGTCAGCAAACACGGTATCGAGCAGATGGCCGGCGATGGTGGCCGAGGAGGGATGGCGATCGATGCCGCTGATGCCGCGATTGCCCGGTGGCTGCTCAACGCCGACGATCAGCAGCCGTTGGGCGCCAAGGTGAATGGCCGGGCTCAAGGGCGCCAGCTGGTTGATCGAGCCATCGCCGTAATAGTGCTGATGGATGCGCACCGACGGAAAGACAAAGGGAATAGCGCTGGAGGCCAGCAGGTGGCTGGTGGAGAGCAGCGCCCGCTGGCCGTGGCGCTTGGCCCGCTGCCAGGGCTGCAGGTGGGGGGCGCCCTGAAAAAAGGTGAGCGACTGGCCGGTGGTATAGCTCGACGCCGTCACCGCCACCGCCCGCAAAATGCCACGGCTGATGTTGCGGTCGATGCGGCGGAAATCCACCAGCCGGGTCAGCAGTTGGCGCAGCGGGTGGTTATCAAATAGCGACACCGGCCGTTGATAGCCATAATCGGCCCGCCAGCGCGACGCCAGCTGGCTGAGCAGATGGCGGCCGATGCCGGCCCAGTCGCTGCGATAGACCTGGCCTGAGGAAAAATGGCGCCAGACGTTATCCAGCCGCTTCACCCCCAGATGAAAACAGGCGCTGTCGCAGGCCAGCGCGGTGGC
>JAGOCY010000429.1 GCA_017998495.1 Corallincola sp. | reverse complement strand
CGGCTTCAATGCCAAGGTGTTTGAAGAAGAGCCGGAGTTCAGCCGCCTGTGGCGCTACAGCCTGGGCGACGACGGCCTGGCCAGTGGCGAGCCGGAGCAGCTGCCGGTGGCCGGCCATCTGCTGGCGGTGCAGGTCAACCGCTTTGGTGATCGCCTGGCCCTGACCGTCAGCCCCACTCCCGCCATTGACGATCAACTGATGGCTGCCAGCCTGACCATCACCGACGGCCAGGGCCGCCTGCTCACCACCCTTGGCCACCGCGGCAAGCTCGGTAAAAGCCGCTTCAGCCGCGATGGTAGCCAGCTGCTGTTTATCGGCAGCGCTGATATCAACGATCCAGCCGAAGGGCGGCTGTACATGGCCGAGGTCGCCAGCGGCAAGGTCACCGATCTGCTGCCGGACTTTGACGGCCATGTCAGCGCCATCGATTGGCTCAGCGACCGTCAGGTGCTTTATGTTGGCGACATCGGCACCGGCAGCCGGTTGGGGCTGATCAACCTCGATACCGGCGGCAAAAACAGCCTGATTGAAGAGAGCGCCAGCGAGGTGCTGCGCGCCCTGGCCGTGAGCGACAAAGGCCAGATCGCGGTGATCGCCGACAGCTGGCAACACCCGCCCGAGGTGTTTGCCCTGCCCAGCCCCGGCCAGTCACTCAAGCGCCTGACCATCTCCAACCCGCTGCTGGAGACCCGCGAGCTGGCCTCGCAGGAGGTGGTAACTTACAAGGCGCGGGATGGGCTGGAGCTGCAGGGGGTGCTGGTCAAACCGCTGCGTTACACCCCGGGCAAACGCTACCCACTGATCATGTTCGTCCATGGCGGGCCCGAGGCCCATGTCGCTAACGGCTGGGTCAGCCGCTACGCCAACCCGGCCCAGCTGGCCGCCGCCGACGGCTTTGTCAGCTTCTTCCCCAACTACCGCGGCAGCACCGGCCGTGGTGTCGCCTTCAGCAAACTCGGCCAGGGCGATTACGCCGGCGCCGAATTCAACGATCTGGTCGATGCCAAGCAGCACCTGGTCAGCATCGGCCTGGTGGACGAGAAAAAGGTGGGGATCACTGGCGGCTCTTATGGTGGCTACGCCACCGCCTGGGGGGCGACGGCTCTCTCCGAGCACTTTGCCGCCGGGGTGATGTTTGTCGGGGTTAGCGATCTGATCAGCAAGTTCGGCACCACGGATATCCCCAACGAGATGTACCTGGTCCATGCCCGCGCTTGGCCATGGGACCACTGGCAGGAGCTGCTGGAGCGCAGCCCCATCTACCACGCCCAGAAGCACCGCACACCACTGCTGATCATGCACGGCGAGAACGACACCCGGGTTCACCCCAGTCAGTCGCTGGAGCTGTTCCGCTACCTCAAAACCCTCAATCAGGCGCCGGTGCGGCTGGTGTTGCAACCGGGCGAAGGCCATGGCTATCGCAAGGCATCGTCACAGCTGGATTATGGCCAGCGGCTGATGACCTGGATGAAGCACTATCTGGTCGATGGTCGCAGCGGGCTGCCGGCTAATCCTGACCACAGCGCCGCCTTGAGCGCCGACTAACAGCCACTAAAACCAGGGCGCCGACGGCGCCCTGGTGCGTTCCGACCATCTGGCTTACAGCGGCCGCGCCAACGCCCGGCCGCGCCGCCGCCCCAGCCAGTAAACCAGCGCCAGCAGCGGCAGCAGCGCCAACACCGTCACCCCCATGCTCAGATGCATGAGCCGCAGTGCCGCACTTTTGGCTTCCAGCTGCTGCAGCAGGGCGCTGTCATCGACCGGCGGACGCGCTAAGGGGGGCGGTGCCAGCTGCTGTTGCTGGTGAAACTCCACCATTAACTGTTGTAGCTGGCGCAAGCGCTGCTGCTCGCCGGCTTCGGTGGCCGCCAACTGTTGCTCATAGGCGCTCTGCCATTGACCGTTAGCCGCCGCCAGGGCCGCGCTGAGCTGCTGCAGCTGTGGCGCCGGGTCGAGCTGCCACTGCTTGGCGCCAGCGTGGGTCAGCCGCGCCTGCTGCAAGCGGCTACTGGCTGCGGCCAGATCGCCCCGAGCCAGAGCGGCCCGGGCCAACAGCAGTTCGGCCGCTACCCGCTCGTCAGCGGTTTGCAGCTGCGCCACCAGCGGCGCCAGTGCCAGCTCGGCTGGCAGACTGTCGTTGTCGGCCACCAGCGCCAACTGCAGCAACCCGAAGCGCGCCAGCGCCTCATAATCGGCCCGCTGCTGCTGCCGGCTCAGGGCCAGCAATCGCTCAAGTAGCTGCTGCGCCCCCGCCAGCTTGCCCAACCGCCGATAGCCATCGGCCAACCCCTCCAGGGCGGGCAGCAGTGATACTGGCGAATCGCTACGCTCCACCTGGCTAAGCGCATCTTCAAAGGCTCGCAGCGCTTCGCGGTCAGCGCCGGCATCCTGCAGCAGTTTGCCGTAGTAAAAGCTGACTGCGGCGCGCACCCGGGGCTCACCATCGGCCGCCAGCCGCTGCCGGGCGGCGTGCAGCGCCACCATGGCCGCCAGTGGCCGCCCCTGCTGGCTGGCGATCAGCGCCTGACCACAATAGCCGCGAGCCTCATCGTTGCTGTTGCCGAGCAGCGCCGCCAGCGCCCGACCACTTTCGTAG
>JAGOCY010000428.1 GCA_017998495.1 Corallincola sp. | reverse complement strand
GCCTGGCCCGACAGCGGATCGGCCGCAGCGACTATGGCGCGGAAGGCCTCACGCCGGCCGTGGGCGACCAGACAGGGGCGGGTGCGGCCATTGACCGCCCCCACCTGCGCCGGCAGCAGATGGCTGTGGGCGATGGAGCGGATCGACGAGGTGCGGGCGGTCAGGGTCGGGCCGCCATCGAAGATGTCGATGTAGCGGTCGGTGTCGAACCCTTCGCGCATCAGCACATCGAAGGTGATCTGCGATTCGGGGTGAACCTCGCCCATCACCTGCTGCGCCGCTTCATCCAGCAGCGGCACATAGAGCGGATAGTGGGGCATCAGCTCGGCTAGAAAGGTGCGGCTTTTGACCCCGCACAGCCGCTCGGCCTCGGCATAGCTGACATCCAGAAAGTGGCGGCCCACATGGTCCCAGAACGGCGAGTTACCCTCGCTGTCGCTGTAACCGACGATCTCCACCACCACCGCCTCGGCAAAGCGCTCCGGGTGGCTGGCCATAAACAGCAGGCGGGCGCGCGACACCAGCTCGGCCAGCTGCGGCTGGGCGGCCAGCAGCTCGGGCTTCAAATAAAAACCGTGGAGCAGGCTGTGGCCGGTGAGATCGTGACAGAGGCTGAGGGCATGCACCTTGTGGCTGATCCCCAGCGCCCGCGAGGCATGCACGAAAGTCTCGTTGCGGAAGCTGTAGAACGGCTCGCTCACCCCCACCGCCGCGACTATGCCGCTGCAGCCAAGCAGTTCGCCGCTCTGCTCATCTTCAAGCACGAAGAAGTAGCTCTCCTCGCCGGCGTAGTTGACCTCAGAGGCCATGGCCGCCTCGCTGGCGGCAATGCGCTCGGCCAGCCGGCTGCGGTCGTCGGGCAGACTGGTCACCCCCACCGGGCTGGCCTTGGCCAGCGCCAGCACCCCGTCGACATCGCCGCTGCGGGCAGGACGCATCACCAGCATCGCCAGATCCTCCGCTGTTGACCCGTTCAGGCCGGGGTGACGAGGGTGTGCACGGCGCGCTCCAGGCGGGCCAGCCCCTCATCGATATCGGCTTCCGGGATCACCAGGCTGGGGGCCAGACGCACCACATCGGGGCCGGCCATCAGCACCATCAGGCCGTTGGCGGCAGCGGCATTGATAATCTCCTTGGCTTTGCCCTTGTAGGGGGCGGCCAGTTCGGCGCCGATCAGTAGCCCAAGCCCGCGCACCTCGGCAAACACCCCGGTGCGCTCACCAATCGCCTTGAGCCCGGCCACCAGCCGCTGATGGCGGCTGGCCACCCCGGCCAGCACTTGCGGCTGGGTCACGGTGTCGATCACCGCTTCGGCCACCGCACAGGCCAGCGGGTTGCCGCCATAGGTGCTGCCATGGGTGCCGACGGCAAAGTGTTTGGCAAGGTCGCTGGTGGTGAGCATGGCGCCAATGGGGAAACCGCCGCCCAGGCTCTTGGCGCTGGTGAGGATGTCCGGGGTGACACCGTAGGTCTGATAGGCATAGAGCTGGCCGCTGCGGCCAACGCCAGTCTGCACCTCGTCAAAGATCAGCAGGGCGTTGTGGGCGGTGCACAGCTCGCGCACCGCACGCAGGTAATCGCCATCGGCCGGCACTACCCCACCCTCGCCCTGCACCGGCTCCAGTACCACGGCGCAGGTATTGGCCGAGATGGCCGCCTTGAGCGCCTCGATGTCGTTGAACGGGATGTGGCGGATCCCGCTGATCTTGGGGCCGAAGCCATCGGAATATTTGGGCTGGCCACCGACAGTGACGGTGAACAATGTGCGGCCATGGAAGCTGTTGCTGGCGGCGATGATCTCGCACTTGTCAGGCCCGAAGCGGTCGTGGCCGACGCGGCGGGCCAGCTTGAAGGCGGCCTCGTTGGCCTCGGCGCCGGAGTTACAGAAGAACACCTTCTCGGCAAAGGTCTGCTCCACCAGCTTGCGCGCCAGCCGCAGCGCCGGTTCGTTGGTCAGCACATTGGCCACATGCCACAGCTGCTGCCCCTGTTCCACCAGCGCCTTGACCAGCGCCGGATGGTTATGGCCAAGGGCGGTGACGGCGATACCGCCGGCAAAGTCGATGCGCTCAACCCCCTCCTGATCCCACACCCGCGACCCCTGGCCACGCACCGGCACATAAGCGGCGGGGGCATAGTTGGGCACCATGTAGGTATCAAAATCGGCACGGCTGGGGTGGATGTTGCTGGTCATGCGCGCGGCTCCTGCGGATTCGGGTTATGCAGCAGGATAGGCGGCGCTGGCCACTGCCGCTGTCAGCATAGCGACAGGCTGTTGCGGCTTTGCGGCATTGGTAGTGGGGGTAGGTTGCCAACGGCGTTGGCGATGCGGGTATGCCGCGGTTGAATGCGGCTGCGCCGCAGGCCTTCAGACAAATCGCGTTGCGATTTGTCTGAACGTGACCATCCGGGCGCCGCAGACGCATCTGCTGCCACGCAGTGGCATCTGCTGCGGTACAGCCGTATCGCCAACGCAGTTGGCTACACCGGCAATCCCAGCCCTTCGACAGGCTCAGGGCAAACGGGCCACGCAGCGACGCCATCTCCGTCTGCCCCACCCCTCGATCACCACCAGCACGGCTAGCAAACGCCGCACGG
>JAGOCY010000427.1 GCA_017998495.1 Corallincola sp. | reverse complement strand
AAGGTCGCCCGTGGCGAGGCCTTCCTGCTGCATGGCGGTGACTGTGCCGAGGCCTTTGCCGAGTTCCGCACCACCCACATTCGCGACACCTTCAAGGTGCTGCTGCAGATGGCGGTGGTGCTGACCTTTGGCGGCCAGCTGCCGGTGGTCAAGATCGGCCGCATTGCCGGCCAGTTCGCCAAGCCGCGCTCGGCCGACGATGAGACCATCGATGGCGTCACCCTGCCGGCCTATCGCGGCGACATCATCAACGATATCGACTTCAACCCGGTGGGCCGGGTGCCGGACCCGCGGCGCATGCTGCGCGCCTACCATCAGGCCACCTCGACCCTCAACCTGCTGCGCGCCTTTGCCCAGGGCGGCTTTGCCGACCTTCATCAGGTGCATAAGTGGAACCTCGATTTCGTCGCCAAGAGCCCGCTGGGGGATCGCTACCAGCATCTGGCCGATCGCATCGATGAGACCCTGGCGTTTATGAATGCCTGCGGCATCAACAGCGAGACCACGCCGCAGCTGCGTGAGACCACCCTCTACACCAGCCACGAGGCACTGCTGCTGCCCTACGAGCAGGCGCTGACCCGCAAGGACAGCCTGACCGGTGACTGGTACGACTGCGCCGCTCATCTGCTGTGGATTGGCGATCGCACCCGTCAGGTGGATGGTGCCCACGTCGAGTTCTGCTCGGGCATCCATAACCCCATTGGTCTCAAGGCCGGGCCGACCACGCCGACCGATGATCTGCGCCGTCTGCTCGACAAGCTCAACCCGCACAACGAAGCGGGGCGTATCAACCTGATTGTGCGCATGGGCGCTGATAAGGTGGCCGAACACCTGCCGCGTCTGATCCGCGCCGTCGAAGGTGATGGCCGGGTGGTGGCCTGGAGCTGTGACCCTATGCATGGCAACACCATCAAGTCCTCGACCGGCTACAAGACCCGGCGGGTGGAGGATGTGCTGGCCGAAGTGCGGGCGTTCTTCGAGATCCACAACGCCGAGGGCTCGATCGCCGGTGGCGTGCATTTTGAGATGACCGGTCGCGATGTCACCGAGTGCGTCGGCGGTGCCTTCCAGATCACCGAGCATGATCTGGCCGAGCGTTACCACACCCATTGCGATCCCCGCCTCAATGCCGATCAGGCGCTGGAGCTGGCGTTCCAGATCGCCGATCACATCAAAGCCGCGCGCCTCGGCCGCTAGTGGTGTTGCGAGCGCAGCCAACGGGACCCTGAGCGGTCCCGTTGTTGTTTATGCTCGCGGTTTCGTGAGCCCGCTGGCAGTGGTGCGACGGCGAAGGCGCTAGGCTGTGATCAGCGTAAGTGGCGCTGTGATAGCGGGGTGGCAATGGTGCGGCGACTGGGCCTCGGAGCCATGCTGCTATGGTGGTCAGCGCTGCTGGCCGCTACACCGCTGCAGTTGTGGTACGAAAAATATGAGTTGAGCACCACCCTGGAAGCACTGGCGGCTGAGTTCACCCGCGACAGTGGCCTGCTGCTGACGGCCACCTACATGCCCAACGGTGAGTTACGTACCACGGCGATGCGCGCCGTGGCTCAAGGTAACAGCCCAGATCTGCTGCTGGTGCCTTCCGATTTTATTGGCTCACGGGCGCCGCTCAGGCTGTCGCTGGTGGCGGAGCCGCTGCTGGCTGGGATCGCGCCTGACGCGCGGGCCACTGTCATCAGCCGTCACGGTCCGTTCGGCGTGCCTGTGCTTTACGGCAACCATCTGCTGCTGGTCTACAACAAAGCGCTGGTAGCGAACCCCGCCACCGACTGGCAGATGCTGCTCGGCCAGCAGGCGGCGCTCTCGGCGCGCGGCGCCAAGCTGATCGGCTGGAAAGCAGGGGAGATGTACTGGCTGATCCCGTTCCTGGCGGCCTTTGGCGTTGAGCCGGTGGTGGATGGCCAGATCCGCCTTGATACCCCGGCCATGGTTGAGGCGCTTAACTTCTATAAAGCCCAAATCGACAGTGGGGTGGGCACCCTGCGCTGCGGTTATGAATGCGCCCAGGAGCGGTTCATGGCCGGTGAATTTGCCTATGCCATCAATGGCGACTGGGCGCTGGTGCCGCTCTATCAGGCGCTGGGAGCCAACCTGGGAGTGCGCACCTTGCCCACCATCCAGGGCGGCCAGATGCGCCCCTATTCCGGCTCTATCGCCTTGCTCTATCCCGGCGATGGTCTCAATGGTGCCAATCGCGAGGCGCTGCAGGCCCTGACCCGTTTCCTGCAGCGGCCTGAGGTTCAGCAGCGGCTTCATGCCGTGGGCGGGCTGTTGCCCGCCAATGCGCAGGCTCAGCGTCAGCTGGCTGCCAGCCCGCGCTTTGGCCCGGATCAGCAGAGCATTATGGATGCCCGTCTGGCCCAGCTGGCATTGGCCCGGCCGATGCCGCCGGAGCCGGAGATGGCGGCCGCTTGGGCCGGGCTGAGCAAGGGCTTTACCCTGCTGATGCGCGGCCGTGGTGATGCCGCTGCCGCCGCCAGACTGATGCAGAAGGTGGCCGAGCAGGAGCTGGTCAGGCTGCAGGCCGGTCGCTTATGAGCTGGCGCCGCTCGCCGCTGGTCGGCTGGGGATCGTTACGTAGCGCTTTGATGCTGCTGCTGCTGT
>JAGOCY010000426.1 GCA_017998495.1 Corallincola sp. | reverse complement strand
ATCACCTTGCCACAAGCACGGCTGCGCGCTGGGTGACGGGCGAGCGGCCTGGACGGCCGCGAGAGCCACTAAGGCACAGGGAGGTGACTTTGTGGCGACCGTAAGCCAGTGCGGAATAACCACCCGACCTTGATATTGGCGCTCTACCGGGCCGCCGGGATTGGTAAGGGCCGGGCGGGACCGGCCCTTACCCGGCCAGCGCCGGCCGGTCGGCGCTCTTATCAAATCGCCACGCGATTTGTCTCACAGTCTGCGGCGCAGAGTGGTGCGTAGCCGCAGCTGATGCGGCTGCACCGCCGCATGACGCGCATTGCCGCCGCGCAGCGGCAACTAACCTCAGCTTTTCGGCCGAAACGCCTTGATCACCGTTTCGTTGGTCTCCAGCCGCGGGCCGTCCATCAGGTCGATACAGTAGGGGATCGCCGGGAACACGGCGTCCAAACACTGGCGGATCGCTTTAGGTTTGCCCGGCAGGTTGAGGATCAGCGCCTGGCCGCGCAGGCCGGCGGTCTGGCGCGACAGAATGGCGGTGGGCACATATTTGAGCGACTCGGCGCGCATCAGCTCGCCGAAGCCCGGCATCATGCGGTCGCACACCGCCTCGGTGGCCTCGGGGGTTACATCACGCTTGGCTGGGCCGGTGCCACCGGTGGTCACTACCAGGCAGCAGCCAAATTCATCCACCAGTTCGCACAGGGCGGCTTCGATCAGCGGCTGCTCGTCGGCTACCAGTCGATACTCCGCCTGCCACGGCGAGCTGAGGTATTCGCCCAGCACCCGCTCGATCTCCTTGCCAGAGATATCTTCATAGATACCGGCGCTGGCGCGGTCGCTGACGGTGACGATGCCGATACGGGCGATGGCAGTCATGGCGGTGGTCCTTGGCGTGGCTGGGGGCGGCCAGCATAACGGCTTAGCCCCGATAGCTCCAACGGCGACCAAGTGTAGCCACGCGCGCAGTGCTAGCATGACAGCCGATAGCGGCAGCCCTTTAGCTGGGGCGGTGCAGGGCATGTGGATCGATGAGGAGAAGGGGATGCGGCTGTTGACCAGGCGGAGCAGATCAGAGTGGCTGATGGGCGTGGGCTGGTTATTGGCGCTGTGGCTGGCGGCCTGGCCGGTGCCGGCCGACGAGGGGATGGCGGCGGCGCGGGCCCGTATCGATGCCAAGCTACAGGAGCTGCAGGCCAGCAACCTGAGCGAGGAGCAGCAGAAGCCGCTGCGCTCGCAGCTGGATAGTGCCCTTAAGTGGCTGGCCAGTGTCGACAGCTACAACGACCAAAGCCGCAGCTTCCAAGAGGCGCTGCAGCAGGCGCCGCTGCAAGCGGAACAGTTGCGCCTGAGCCTGGAGCAGGAGCGGCTGTTGCCTGCTGAACCGTTGCTGGCCAAGGGCCAGCACCAGGATCTGGCCACGGTGGAGGCAGAGTTACGGGCGGAACAGGCGCGTGGCAATGGCTTGAGCGATCAGCTGACCGCGCTGCGCCAGCAGATCGATGGGGCCCCCGCCCGGGTCAGTGCGGCTCAGGCCCGTCAGCGTGAGCTGCGTCAGGCGCTGGCCGAACCTGAGGTGGTGGCCAGCGGTGGCAGTGGACTGGAGGGACAGGTGCTGCAGCTGGCCAACGATGCCCGGCGTCAGGCGCTGCAGGCGGAGCTGCGCCTGCTTGAGGCCGAGCTGGCCAGTGAGAGCGCCCGTGCCAGCCGTCGCGCCGCTGAGCGTAACCTGCTGGAGTATCAACTGACGCTCTCCAGCGAGCGCAGTACCCGGCTATTGCAGCTGCAGCAGCAGCTACAGAATAGTGTTGAGCAGCAGGCGCTGAAGACGGCCACCGCCCTGCTCGAGCGGATCAGTCAGCAGGTACCAGAACTGGCTGATTATGCCCGCCGCAATCGCCAGCTGGCGGAGCTGGCGGCCGAGCTGGCGGCCGAGATTGGTGATGCCAACGCCGAGGCGGAGGCCGCCCAGCAGCGTCTGGATGAGTTGGCGGCCGATACCCGGCTGGTGCAACGGCGACTGGCCGCCGGTGGCCGTCGCGATGTGATTGGCCAGATGATGCTGGCCCAGCTTGATCGGTTGGCCAACACCGATGCTCTGGAGCGGCAGATCCAGCATCGCAACGAACTGATGGCCGACCACGGGCTGCAGCGCATCGATGCCGATGAAGAGAGCCGAGAACTGCGTGATGGCGGTCTCTACCGCGTGCTGCACTGGCCTGATTACGGGCAATGGCCGCCCCAGCGCCAGCGTCAGGCCGATCAGCTGGTGGCCCAGCGCCAGCAGCTGCTGGACAAGATCAACGCCCGCTTTGAAGAGCTGGGGTTACGGCTGGTGGAGACCAATGCCAAGGCGCGTGAGCTGATTGAGCAGACGGTAGCGCTGGAGAAGTTTCTGATCGGCCAGCTGCTGTGGGTTCATGATTACAGCTTCCTTAACCCCGGAGGCTTGCTGGCCCAGCTGGCGGTGCTGCTCAAGCCCAGCCACTGGTGGCAGCTGCCCATCGCCCTCTGGCATGGGCTGAGCAGCTCGCCACTGCTGGTGGCGGCGACCCTGGCGTGGCTGTTGCTGCTGGTCGGCCAGCGGCGCCTGCAACAGCTGGCGGATCAGCTGCAC
>JAGOCY010000424.1 GCA_017998495.1 Corallincola sp. | reverse complement strand
GGTCAAGGTCAGCGATTTTGGTTGTGGATTCTTGTGGCTGTCGCCCTGCTACGAGACTCGCTATCGCCCCTATCACAGCAACGATGCCAGCTTCTCTGGCTACGCCAACGCCACCTTGGGGGTAAGGCTGTTGCAGCCTGGGTCCACCGGCTTGGTAAAAACCGGCGCAGCATCCACCAGCTGTTATGACAGCGGCTACAGATACTACGCCAGCTGCAGTGCAGCCTTGGCCACTGGCGGCGTGTTCAACGGCGCCCTCGACCTGTCAGGCATCAGCCTTGCCGCCTTTGAAGATGACCTGCGCCTGGCCCTCAGCGCCGAGCAACTGCTGCGCGTCTATTGCGGCCATGAGGACAGCTGCAGCCTGAGCAGCACCCTTAACTGGGGCGGCACTGTCACTCTGGCTTACCGCTACGAGCTGGTCATCCCTGATCCCGATCCAACCCCAGATCCGGACCCGACGCCTGATCCAACGCCAGACCCAACCCCCGATCCGATCAACGTCCCGGCTCCAGCCCCGCTGCTGCTGCTCGCCCTCGGCCTGCTCGGCCTCGGCTTCAGCCGCCGCCGCTAACTGCTACGGCATCTAAACCAACGGCTGCCTCGGCAGCCGTTTCTGTTGGCAGACCCTTACGCCTTAACGCTTTTCGGCAAGGTGCGGGTGAAGCTGCAGCTTAGCGGCTCTTGGCCGCGATAGCCGCTGCAACCCCAGAAGCTGCGCCCACCGGGGCCGCTGCGCAGCACCAGATCGCGGCCGCAAACGGGGCAGAGCGGCAACTGGTGGCCGCACGCCGGGTTCAGGCAGTGGCGCCAGGGTTCGCCGTTCATCTGCTGGCGGCGCATCGGTTGCTGGCATTTGGGGCAGAGGGATTCGGCGTGGTCGCAGCGCGGGTAGTTGGAGCAGCCGAGAAAACGGCGCCGTTGATCGCGGCTCTCGCGCTCGGTCAGCACCCCGGCGGTGCACTTGGGGCAGTGGATCAGCTGGAACAGCTGTTGGGCGATGGAGGTTTCAAACTCATTCAGCTCGACCGGGTAGCGGCCGTTGATCAGCTCGGTGACAAAGGGCGAGGCGGCGCTCATGTCGCAGATCAGGTACACCCGCTGGCGGGCGCGGGTCAGGCCGACATAAAAAAGCCGCCGCTCTTCGGCAAAGGGATGCTCCTCGGCAGGCGGTAACAGCGCCTCCAGCAGCGGGTGGGTCACCTTGGTCGACGGAAAGCCATGTTTGCCGCTGGCAAGACCAAGCAGCACCACATAGTCGGCCTCTTTGCCTTTGCTGGCGTGCAGGGTGTCGGTAAGCAGCCGCTGCTGGCTAAAGCGCCGTTGCAGGGTGGCGAGCTGGCTCTGATCGGGCAACTGGTGGCGAAAGCGGGCAAGCAGATAGACGCTGCTGCCCACTTCCGCTATTTGCGCGATCCGCTGCAGCACCCGCTCCAGTGCTTGCCGCTCGCCATCGCCACCCAGGCTTTGGCGCAGTAGCGATACGGTGGGGCGGCTGGACTCGCTCAGGGTGGTGAGCTGCTTGGCTACTTGGGCCGGGTTCTGCATCACAAAGCGGCTGGCCACGGCGTTGATGCCGCTGTTGAAGCGGAAGGTCATCGCCAGCGTGGTGGTGGCCGTGGCCCCGAACATGGCGCTGAACTGGGCGGTAAAGCGGATATCGCTGCCGGCAAAGCGGTAGATCGACTGCCAGTCATCGCCCACGCAAAACAGCGAACCATCCGGCTGCTGCTGGCGCAGTGCCTTGAGCAGGCGGGCCCGGGGAGCGGAGATATCCTGAAACTCATCCACCAGCAGATAGCGCCAGGGCACCACAAAGCGGCCACTGTCCACATGGTCGATGGCCAGGTTGATCATGTCGTCAAAGTCGATGGTGGCGCTGGCCGCCAGCTGCTGCTGGTAGCTGTCGTAGATGGGGGCCAGCAGCTGAACGGCGGCTGATAACTGGGTGTAGTGGCCACTGTCGTCGGCGCGGCGGATCAGCTTGCTGGGCTGCTGGTTGGCCGCCTTCATCTGGCTCAGCATCTGCGCCAGCAGCTGGCCAAAGTGGCTGATGGCGCCAAATTCGCGCAGGGTGGCCAGCACCGCTTCCGGCGGCAGCGGCTCAAACACCACACCGGCCGCCTGCAGCCGTTCGCTCAGCCGTTGTAGCAGTTGCCCCTCCTGCTGTTCGTAGTGGTAGGTCTCGATCAACTGGGTGCCATGCTGCTGGTGCAAACTGCGCTTCCAGTCCATGCCCTTGTGGTACTCGTCGCGGTCGATGTAGGGGGCGGTATTGCCATCGCGGTCGAGGCCAAAGTGCTCAAGGTAAAGGTCATAGCCGGGCAGGTAAAAATCGGGCTGATACTGGCGGCAGTCGGGGGTGGCGGTGTCGATGGCGTAGGGGGCTTCGTAGCGGTAGTCCACCCCCATGCGAAACAGGAAGTTGGCGATCTGGCATTCGGCAAAGCTCTTGACCGCTTCGCCCTTGAGTGAGCGTACTTCGTTATCGGCCAAAAACTGGAAATACTCCCCCTCACTTTTGAAATCAAAAGGGTTTTTATTGGGGAACAGATAGCGCTCGAAGTAGGCCAGCAGCAGATCGCGGTAAGCGGGCTGTTGCTGTAATG
>JAGOCY010000425.1 GCA_017998495.1 Corallincola sp. | reverse complement strand
GGGGCAGCAGCAGGGCGCGGCTGGTGGGGCCAAACACCGGGGTAGCGGCCAGCCAGGCGCTGGCTTTGCCCCAGTAGAGCTGGCCGGCATCGTGGATCAGCTGCGGCAGATCCTGCGAGCGCTGGCCAATGTGCTGGGGAAAGCTGGGGCTGACCGAGCCGTCAGCGGCCAGGGTCAGGGCGCGCAGCGGCGGAAAATCAAAATGACAGGCGGTGAATACATAATCGGCGCCGCTCTGTTGCAGCAGCTGGTGGCTCTGCTGCACCACCTCGGCGGTCAGCAGTGGTACGCAGGGGTAGATACAACACAGCTCGCTGGCCTGCCAGCCGAGCTCGGCGCAGGCATGGATGGCGTGCTGAATCACCGGCAGGGTGGCGGTGTGGTCATCGGCCAGCGGCGCGGGGCGGCTAAAGGGCACGCTGGCGCCGTACTGACGGGCAACGTTGGCCACCGCATCGCTATCGGTGGACACCACGATCTGGTCGAACAGGCCGCTGGCCCGGGCCGCGCCTATGGCATAGGCGATCATCGGCTGGCCGTGAAAGTCACGGATATTCTTGCCCGGAATGCGCTTGGAGCCGCCGCGCGCCGGAATCACTGCCAGCCTCATGCCAGCCCCCGCCGCAGGCTGTTGATCACCAGCTGCTGCTGCTCGCCGGTCAGCTGCGGGTGCAGTGGCAGGCTGATGGCGCCGGCGTAATAGCTTTCAGCGTTGGGGCAATAGCCGGGGCCAAAGCCGAGGCGGCGATAGTCAGGTTGCAGATGGATCGGAATGTAATGGACGTTGGCGCCGATGCCATCGCTGCGTAACCGCTCAAACAGCGAGCGCCGCCGTTCGGCCGCAACCTGAATGACAAACAGGTGCAAGGCGGAGCGGTTGGCGCCATCTAGCTGCTGCCAAGTCAGCGGCAGTTCAGCCAGCTGCTGGTGGTAACGGGCCACGCGGTGCTGGCGCAGCGCGATAAAGCCTTCCAGCTTGTTCAGCTGGCTGTGGCCAAGGGCGGCCTGCAGATCGGTCATGCGGTAGTTAAAGCCGAGCATCTGCTGCTCGTAATACCAGGGGCCGTCGTTGGCCTGCTCAAACTGCGCTGGATCGCGGCAGATACCGTGGCTGCGCAGCGCTTCAAGGCGTGCCGCCAGCCCTTCATCGCGGCAGCAGATCATTCCGCCTTCGCCAGATGTGATCACCTTGACCGGGTGGAAGCTGAACACCGTCATGCTGCTGAACTGGCAACTGCCCACCGGCTCGCCACGGTAGTGAGCGCCGACGGCGTGGCTGGCATCCTCAAGCACGGCAAAACCATAGCGCTCGGCCAGCGCGGCGATGGCGGCCATGGCGCATGGCTCACCGCCGAAATGGACCGGAATCACCACCTTGGGCAGCGTGCCGTCGCGCTCCGCTGTCGCCAGTTTGGCGGCCAGTGCCTGCGGGCAGAGGTTAAGGGTGTCAGGGTCGATATCGACAAAATCGACACTGGCGCCGCAATAACGGCCACAGTTGGCGCTGGCTACGAAGCTGTTGGGCGAGGTCCACACCCGATCGCCGGGGCCAACCCCCAGTGCCAGGCAAGCCAGATGCAGGCCGGCGGTGGCGCTGCTGACCGCAACGGCGAAAGGCGCGTTGACAGCTTGGGCAAAGGCTTGCTCGAAGGCGGCGATGGTCGGCCCCTGAGTCAGATAGGGGCTGCGCATTACCGCCAGCACGGCGGCCTCGTCAGCCTCATCCAGCCACTGGCAGCCGTAGGGGATCACAGGAAGCCGAGCTCGCGGTTGAGTTTGGCCAGCTGGGCCACATCCAGATAGCAGGCGTTATCGCGTGAGTTGTACTCATAGCCCAGGGCCACTGGTTGCCCGCGCTCGCCTGTGGCATTACGGCCAAAATCATTGCTGCGGCTGGTAAAGCTGATGGTGGGGGCGATGACGAAATGGTCGTCAAACTCCCAGGTATGGTAACTGTCGTCGGCCGGGCACATCACCTCATGCAGTTTCTCGCCGGGGCGGATACCGATGATCTCGTGGGGCAGGTCAGGGGCCATGGCACGGGCCAGATCCACCACCCGCATCGACGGGATCTTCGGCACAAACAGCTCGCCGCCGCTCATTCGTTCGAAGTTCTTGAGCACGAAATCGACCCCCTGCTGCAGGGTGATCCAGAAGCGGGTCATCTCGGTGTGGGTGATCGGCAGCTGCTTGGCGCCACTCTGGATCAGCTTCTGAAACAGCGGCACCACGCTGCCGCGTGAGCCCACCACATTGCCATAGCGAACGACGGCGAAGCGGGTGCGGTGGCCGCCAGCGATATTGTTGGCGCCGGTGAACAGTTTGTCGGAGCAGAGCTTGGTGGCACCGTAGAGGTTGACCGGGTTGGCGGCCTTGTCGGTGGACAGGGCGATCACCTTCTCGACGTTGTTGGCCAGAGCCGCGGCTATGACGTTTTCGGCACCGTTGATGTTGGTCTTGATGCACTCCATCGGGTTGTATTCCGCCGCCGGCACCTGCTTGAGGGCGGCAGCATGAATGACATAGTCGATGCCACTCAAGGCCTGGGTCAGGCGGTCCTTGTCACGCACGTCGCCGATGAAGTAACGCATGCATGGCTGGTTGAAGCG
>JAGOCY010000423.1 GCA_017998495.1 Corallincola sp. | reverse complement strand
ACCGATGAGACCCTGAAGGCACTGCCGGCCCAAGGGGTGAGCCGTGTTCAGCTGATCTGTCCGGCCTTTGCCGTCGACTGCCTGGAGACCCTGGAGGAGGTGGCGGAGGAAAACCGCGAACTGTTCCTCCATGCTGGCGGCGAGCAATACGGCTATATTCCCTGCCTGAATGATGACAGTGGCCATGCCGCTGCACTGGCGGATCTGGTTCGCCACAGCCATGGCTCCAGACCCTGATGGAGAGAATGATGATCCTGCCGCAAGTAACCCCTTTGTATGCTGGCCTGCTGGCGTTGCTCTATGTGGTGCTGACCATCAACGTCATTCGCGGCCGCTGGCGCATGCGCATTGGCCTGGGTGATGGTGGTGAGAAGCAGATGCAGAAGCTGGTGCGCGCCCATGGCAATTTTTCTGAGTATGCGCCGCTGGTGCTGGTGTTGTTGCTATTGCTGGAGCTGGCCCAGCTGTCGCCACTGTGGCTGCACCTGCTGGGCGGCGCCTTTGTGGTCGGCCGCATCCTGCACGCTATCGGTATCGGCCGCAGCGCCGGTACCTCCGCCGGGCGCATGATTGGCACCATCCTGACCCTCACGGTTCTGGTGGCTCAGTCAGGTTTATTGCTTTGGCTCGTCTTATCCGGCGAGCTTAGTTAACTACAGGCAACCTTTCTTAACAGTTCGATAACGGAACATGGCCCGACTGTACTTGTGGTCGGTGAATGGCGGTGCAAACATCGACCATTGACCGGCGTAGTTACGGAGGGCTCATGGTCCGTACGGTTTCTGTAGGGCGTAAACGGGATACGCGTGGCCGTATTCTCGATGCGGCTTTGCGTATCATCAGCCGCGATGGTGCGGCCCATTTGACGCTCGAATCGGTAGCGGCGGAAGCCGCTCTGTCCAAAGGTGGGCTGCTCTATCACTACACCAGCAAGCAGGCGCTGATCCAGGGGCTGCTGGTGCGCAAGCTGGCGGAATTTGACGCCATGCGTCAGATGGCTTGGGACAATCTGCACGAAGGGCCCAACCGCGCCTTGTTGGCTGAGTTAATGGCGGCGCTGGACCTGAAGCGTTTTGAGCCTGGTGTTGGCCAAGCGATCCTAGCAGCTTCTGCCGAGTCGCCGTCGCTGCTCGATCCGGTGCGTCTCCACCGCCAGCAACGGCTGGCCCGCATTCGCAGCGATGCCAGCGATGCCGACTGTGCCGAGCTGCTGATGCTGGCGGCTGATGGCCTGTTCTTTGCCATCGTGCTCGGCATCGGCCCCACCGAGCGCGACCTCGATAATATCAACCGCCTGCGCCACCTGCTGCTCGACAAGGCGCGGGCCGGTGAGGCGATTGCCAACTGCGCCTGAGCCCTGATGGATAACCAATAACGGCGAGCCTGGGCTCGCCGTTATTACATCTGGATGGCGCTCAAAGCTTGGCCAGTAGCGGGAAATGGGCTGACAGCGGTGGCGCTGGTAGCCGTTCATCCTGCATCCGCTGATCAAAGACAAAATCATCACAGGCTTCCACCTGCCAGCCGAAGTTGTAGCGGTCGTTGATCGCGCGGGCGATGTCGTAGAAGGTCCAGCGCCGGTTGGAATCAACCATGTAGGTGCCACCGGGTAGCGCCAGCACCTTGGTCAGCAGTTGGCTGGTGTCAGCCAGAGTGGAGCAGGCCGGCAGCCATTTGCGACTGGCGCTTACTTTGCCCTTTTCCAGCTGCTGCTTACGCAGGTACTCCACCATGTTGTTACCACCGGGGCCGGTGCCGATCTGCCAGCCGAGGCGGACGATATGAGCGTTGGGTAAACGGCGGCGGATCGCTTCTTCCGCCATCCGTTTCTCGTAACCGTAGCCATGGCCGGCATCGGGGCGGCTGGCTGGGGTAAAAGGGCCCACAGCGTGATCCGAGAAGACCATGGCGGTACTGGTGAATACCAGATGGCACTGCTGCTCGCGGCACAGGTCGGCCAGCTGGGCCGGCCAATCGTGATTGATATGCCAGCCTTCGTTAGCGGCACCGGTGCTGGTGGAGGCGATGGCCAGATGGAAGATCACATCGGGTTTGACCCGCGCCAGAAACAGCGCCGATTGCTGATAGTCATTGGCCGGCACCATTTGTCGGTTCCAGCCAATGACTGTCCACCCTTCGCGGCGCAGGGTCTCACACAGGGTTTGTCCAAGGGTGCCGTTGGCACCTGTTACCACCGCTTTCATGGGCGTTTCCTTCAAGCCTTTGCCGCCAAGTCTAACCGCACTGCCAGCGCTCGCCACTGCCACAGGCCACCGCTGTGCGTTGGGTCAACTGCTGCCCAGGGTTCAGCCACTGCTAATGCCCCAACTGCCCAGGGTATCGAGGTGGACATGGGGCGGTCGGCTAAGCACAAACAGCGCCTGTTCGGCCAGATCGCTGACCTGCAGCCAGCCGGGTCGAGGCGCTTCGCCTGCGGCCGGTGGAGGTACCTGGACCAGACCGGGGCAGAGGCTATGGACACGGATACCGTAGTCGCGCACCTCCTCCTGCAGCGCTTTGCTAAAGCCGACCACGGCAAATTTGGCGGCGCAGTAGACCGAGGCATTGGCGTAGCCATTGAGTGCCGCCTGCGAGGCGATGTTGAGAATAAAGC
>JAGOCY010000422.1 GCA_017998495.1 Corallincola sp. | reverse complement strand
CATTGATTTTTTTGAAATTATCAAGGTCGAACACCATCAGCGCATGCGGCTGGCGGCGGCGGGTCAGGTGCTGGTGGTTGGCATAAAAGAGGCTGCGGTTGGGCAGCTCAGTCAAGGTGTCGGAGTTGGCCAGCTTGAGCAGTTCCTGCTCGGTGCGTTTGCGCTCGGTGATGTCGGAGAAGACGCCGACGAAGTGCGAGGCTTCACCATGTTCGTCGCTGATGGCATCAATGGTCAGTTCCATCAGAAAAGTGCTGCCATCGGCCCGGCTTTCTTCCAGTTCGCCCACCCAGCGGCCGGTTTTGGCCAAGGTTTTTTTAACCTGATCGGTGAACTGCTGGGGGTAGCGGGCAAAGATCAGAGCGCGGCCCAGGATCTCCTGGCGCTCAAAACCGGTGATGCGGCCAAAAGCGCGGTTGATGTCGACGATCTGAAAGTGGCGATCAAGGATCACCACACCATCAGAAATATGCTCCAGAGTGCGGGCAAACAGCCGGTGCTGTTCTGACGAATGCATCAAGTGACTAACGTCGGTCAGGGTGCCGGCCATACGCAGCGGCTGGCCCGCACCATCACGTTCCAGCACGGCGCCGCGGTCGAGGATCCAGCGCCAGCCGTCATCCTGTTTGATGCGATAGGTGGCCTGATACTGCTCCTGTTCACCTTTCAGACAGCTGCTGATGGCCGTGGTGACCCGCAGCAGATCTTTGGGGTGGATGCTGACCCCGAGCTGCTCGTCGCTGCAGCGCAGTGAGTCGAAGGGAAAATGGGGCCAATGCTGGCCGCGGTGCAGATGGCTTGATTCAACCTGCCAGTCCCACCACTCATCGCCAGCGGCGCGCAGTGGTTGCTGGGATGCCGCAGCAGGGCCACGACTCTGGTGACGGGGGGCGCCGCGTAGCAGCGCCAGTACCAGCAGCACCAGCAACAGCACGGACAGCAGCCAGGGCGACCAGCTACCCACGGTGTCGGCGTTGGCGAACGCCGGCGTCCACGGCAACAACCCGTACAGGACGAGCGCCGAACGTGAAACGCTGACTCCGCGGTGCAAAGGGCAAATCTTGAGCACGGTATACCCTGTTTGGCACACGACTCAGCAGACTGATTATTAATTGATTATGTCTGCGAGTCGGAGGTCATCGCTGGCCACCTTACTGGCTCCGTCAGTCCCGTACAAGTCGCTGGTAACAATTTGCCAACCTTGTCAAAACAAAGAGTTCCGTAATCTGGCCATGACTCTGGAGCAGCAGCGGTTAACGGATCACAAAACGTTCAGCGGTCAATCGAAACTCCTCGGTACGATTGAGCAGCGTTCCCTCGCGCAGCGGCGGCGCGTCGCGGTGGCGCTGGCCAGTACCGGCGATCACCAGCCGGTCACTGTTGCGTCGTTTGAGCCTGTCCATGACAAAGGTGAGCAGTTCATTCCGGTCAAGCGTGTCGATGGCGGCGGCGACCTGCTGGCGCTGGTTGAAGCTGAAATCCTTGTTGCCGATGCTGACCCACTGGTTCTGGGCGCGCATACGCAGGCTGGTGTCCAGCTCGGTAAACTGTTGAGCCAGAGTCTGCTTGGCGGTATGCCATTGCTGATCGGTCATCTCCAGCAGGGCGTAGCCGAAGCGACCAAGGAACTCATCGACCGCCGTCAGCATCTCCTGCGGGCTGACGGTGGGCGACTGCAGGTAGCAGACCAGGCCGGGGTGACGGTTCATCGGCAGGTAGCCGGTGCCGATCATGTAACCGAGCTGACGGCGGGTGCGTAGCTCGTGAAAAAAGGGCGAGGCGATCAGGTGGTTGAGCATGGCAAACGTGGCCACCTGCAATGGCGTGGCCAGAGGTGACTGGTAATAAACGACCAGCGCTGAGTCGTTGTGCTCCAGCTGCAGCTGGTGAGTCAGCGAGCCATAACCACCGATGTTGATCAGCTCGCGCGGACAGTCGCTGGTGGGGGCGGCCACCTCAAACACGCGGCTGGCGATCTGACTGCCCAGCAGCCGGGCATCACTGGCAGTCCAGTCACCGCTGACAAGGATCTCTAGGTGCAGCTGTTTTTCGCATTCACCCAGATAATGCTGCAGATCCACTGCGGACACTGTCTCCAGGGCGTCAGCCAGGGTCTGCGGCAACGGGCTGGAGGGCTGAACCAGCGCTGACAGTTCAGCAAACAGCTGGGTCAGCGGTGGCGCTTGGCGGGCATTACGCCAGCTATGCATTAACTGGGCGTGCACCCGCTCAAACGCCTCTTCATCGATCTGCCGTTGCCAGATGTGGCTGACCAGATTGTCGATCAGGGTGGCCTGACGGCAGGAGAAACCACCAACACTCAGGGTAAAGCCGCACTGATGGGCATAGAGCGAATGGTGCAACCCGGCCGCTTCGGCCGGGCAGGCCAGGGGCGCCAGCTGCTCGTTGCGCAGTTCCACGGCGGCACGCAGCATGGCGATGTGGCGCGGGTGGTGGTCGATACGCGGGCTGTCGAGGCTGATATAGACATAACCCTTGGGCAGCCGGAACTGGTGATCCTGATGGTGCCACAGGCGCAGGCCGTCGCGCTCCTCCAGCCGTTCCGGCACCTGACGCGGTGCACCCTGCAACGGGTAGGGCTGCAGTCGTTCGACCATATAGGCGTTGC
>JAGOCY010000421.1 GCA_017998495.1 Corallincola sp. | reverse complement strand
TTGTATCGCTCGTTCATCCAGCGCGGACCAAGGGGCCGGCCCGGGGGCATCGGCAGCGGTTTGGCCCAAGGTCCGAGCAAGTCAGCCACCGCTGAGGCCAGATCATCGGCGGTGTAATCCGCACTCTTGCCAGTGCGGTGGGCCAGGCCCTGATGGTTGGTACCGAGCAGCGCCTGAGCGGTCGCTGACGACAGCGGCACGGAGCGGCCCGCCAGCTGCCGAGCGCGCAGCTCGAACAGGTGGATGTAAAACTTGAGCGTGGTTGAGATGCTGCGATGCCCCATCAGCTGGGCCAGCGCCGCCGGCGCACGGCGGATCGAAGGGCTGCTCTGCCCCAACAGGGTTGTGCGTAGCACCGCTGGGTCTAGCGGGCTGCCCATGAGCGGCGGTAGATCGTAAAGCGCAGCAAACACGGTCGTCGCCGCAGCATGGCGCAGGCTGTGAAAGCTGACCGCCGGCAGGCCGCTGGCGGCCCGAAGGGCCTGAGTGATCAACGTGCTGTAACGGCCTGCGGCTTGAGTGACCTCATTGCCGCTGGCCATAAAAAGATATTGCTGCCCCTCCTTGCGCGCTTTCTGGCGGTACGCCTGCCACAGCGCCAGCTCATCGGCCGTGAGCAAAATTTCCACGGGGAGCTTGCGGCGGGCGGCCGGGCTTTTCAGGCTACGGCGTCGGTGGCTGCGAATTTGAAGATGGTCGTCGGCCGTGTCATCGAGGCGCAAGCCGACGATCTCGCGGATGCGCATGCCGCAGCGATAGCCTAGCAAGGCCACCAGCAGGTGCTGCGTCAGCGCCTCGCAACTTAGCGTTTGTGCCAAGAGCGCCATCGCCCGCTGAAACGTCGGCTCACAGATCAGATCGGCGTGAGCGACCTGCGGCGGTACACCTTGGCCCAACTGCGGACAGAGGCCGCCGCCTACCCCCTGCGCCTGGATGCAGCGGATCAGCATGAAGGTGGCCTGGCGGTGCACCCGCTGGGAGTCCGCCGGGCGCGCCGCGTAGCCCTGCTCTATCCAGCGATTTATGGCCTCGGGGGCACCATCCGCTACGTCCGTACAGGTGGCGTGGCACCAGGTACCGATCAGCTCCGCCGCGTAGCGCCTGATGGTGCCGGGGGCGCAGTCATCCGCTTTCACCGCCAGCCATCGGGCCAGCAGCGCCAGCCCCTCATGCCCCTCTGCGGCATCGGCGAGGTCGTTGAGCGCCCTCACCCGCTCGGGTCTGTTGAGCTGATGCAAGTCGGTGACCAACCGTCGCAGACGGATGGTCAGCTCATCGGCGGTGGTGGCGCGGGGTTGAATCGGCACAGGTGCATCGCCCGAGGGGATCGCCTGATCAGACGCGGCACGCATGGTGGGGCGCAGCAGCGCCTGCCACGCTGCGTGGGCGGGGCCGATGGTGAGCCCCCAGTCTGTCAGCACCAGCCGGTCAATCTCGGTCAAGTCCGGTACGCTGACTTGGCACAGTCGCACCACGGCTGCCAGCCACTGCGGGCCTGCGATCTCGGCACCCTGCGCCTGCAGCTGCGCCAGCGTGGGCACCGGATCGGGCGATGGATGCCGGGCCCAGCCACGGATCAGTAAGGCGCTGACGGCGTCAGGGTGAAAACGCCACTCGCGGACGTCCTTGCTCGCACCGTTAACGCGGTGCTGGTCCGGGCTGATGAGCGGCAACCAGCACAGGCCCGCGGCATAGACAAATGGCATGTCACCCTGATGCACGGGCGCCAGCGCGGCCACCACGGCAAGGCTCCGCGCCAGCGGCATGGCGGTGATCACCGCCAGTGCCAACCCCAGCTCACCGGTGGTGGGCGCACCGCCAGCCATGACCCGCGCGATCAGCTGATCGCGCCAGTGCCTTACCCTCATCACAGGATCTGCGTCAGCCACCGGCGCCCCCTGAGCCACTGCTCCCAAAACGCTGCCACCGGCAGCAGCTCCGCTGCCGACTCGCGATAGGCGGCGGGTGATCGCGGTTCAGACGGCTGGCCGTGGCCGACGACCCGCTCCAGCAGGTGGGCTGGAACGGCCACCTCCAGTAGCCGGTACGCGGCTTTGCGGCGCCAATTGGGGCCATCACAGGCGATGGCCGCGGCCTCGCACCGGCAGGATGGCGGGGCGTCAGCGATGCGATAGCCGCCCTCATCGGTGCGCTCCGGCCACAGCATCAGCGGCCCTCGGCCGGCGAGGGCTCGGGCGACCGCGCCGGCCAGGTCGGCATGCCCGGCGGCTGCCAGCTGAGGCGCTAGGTCAACCAGCAGCGCCAGATGGCGCTCTAGCAGGGTGCGCACCTGAGCAGGCAGCGGCAGCCGACGCCGAGATCCGGCGCCTTTGTCCGCCAGCTCGACCCACCAGTAGCCGAGGGGCTCGACCTCAAACGCCCCCCGTTTCAGGCATCTCACGTGACGGTTGGGGCGCGCCGCTGTACACAGCCCCACCAGCATGTGCAGGCGCGACGACGATGCGTGAAGCTCAACCAGCGCGGCCTGCAGTGGGGTCGTTGCGGCCGCCAGCTCCCTGCGTTCGCGGCGGCTGATGGCGCGCCCCAGCTGATCAAATGCGGCTACCGGTGCCGGCCGGTCGCGGGGGATGGCAACGAGCCGCGCGATCAGGCTCGCCGGGGTCTCGTCG
>JAGOCY010000420.1 GCA_017998495.1 Corallincola sp. | reverse complement strand
CAATGGCTGCCAGCGTGACCACAAAGGCCTTGAGTTCGGCTCCGGTGCTGTTGTGGTGGCTCTGGTCAACAAGGAGCCGCAGGCGAGGGGCCAGCACCGCCGTGATCAGCGCTGCCGCCACCATCAACCCGGCCATCAGCCGATAGACTGCCGGCCAATTACCCCATTGCTCCGCCCAGATCAGCGACAGACCGCCGGAGACAATCATCGCCAGCCGGTAACCGAACACGGACACCGACGCGCCAAGGCCGCGTTCGGCATCTGGCAACAGGTCGGTGCGGTAGGCATCAAATACCACATCCTGTGACGCGGACAGAAAGGCGATGACCACCGCCATCAGGGCAAAGAGCGTGGGGGTGGCGGCGGGTGACAGCAGCGACAGTAGTACCAGCGCTATGGCCAATGCCAGCTGGCTGGCCACCAGCCAGCCGCGACGGCGGCCGAGCCAGGGTGGCTCGAACCTGTCCATTAACGGCGCCCACAGGAATTTGAAGGTGTAGGGGATGCCGACCAGCCCCATAAAACCGATGCTGGCGAAGTCCAGCCCATCGACCGTCAACCAGGCCTGCAATGCCTGACCGGTCAGCGCCAGTGGCAAGCCCGATGCAAAGCCCAGCAGCAGGATCGCCAGCTGACGTCGCCAGCGGCTACTGCTGCAAAGGGCGTGCGCGGCGCCGGGCATCAGGGTTTGGCAGCTCGACGATAGACGCGCTTGACCACGATCGGCTCTACGGGTACATCGGGCATGCCTAGGGCCGCATTGGTGGCGGTGGGCGCATTGCCGATCGCCTGCAGTACCTCATCGCCGGCGATCACCCGGCCGAACACGGTGTAGCCCCAGCGGCCATTGGGGTCGAGGTTGGCGTTATCGGCCAGGTTGAAATAAAACTGACGGGTGGCGGAATGGGGATCGCTCTGACGGGCCATGGCGATGGTGCCCAAGCTGTTGCTCAGGCCGTTCCCCGACTCGTTGACTACTTTGGCCCCCTCTTGACGCGCCTTGCCATCAACGCCAATACCGCCGCCCTGGGCGACAAAGCCGGCGATCACCCGGTGAAAGATGGTGTTGTCGTAGCTGCCGTCGTCCACCAGCTTAAGGAAGTGAGCCACGGTCAGCGGGGCGCTGAATCTGTCCAGCTCGACGGTGATGGCGCCTTTGCTGGTCTCCATCACCACCTGCGGGAAGAGTTCGTCATCGGCCGCCAAGGCTGTGGTTGCCCACAGCACCAGGGTTAACAGCAGGGCGCGCATCATCAGCCTCTTAGAGTGGCAGGATCGGTTCAACAACCAGCGCCGCAGGTGCGCTGTCCTTGATCGCCTCAAGCAGCTGCGGATCATCCAGTGCTTCAGTCAGCACCCGGCCAAGCAGTAGGTTCATCTCTTTTTCGATGGCGGCGACATCGGGGCGCTTGGGTTTGGTGTCGGAGCGCTGGCCACTAAAGGCACGAGTCACAGTGCCGTTAGCGGTTTCCACCACAAAGCGCAGCTGGGCGTTGACGGTGGTGTCATGCTTGAGCAGGCCACTGCTGACCGTCGCGCCAAGCTGCTGGATTTCGACCTTGAGGGTATTGCCGCCGGTGGTTGCAATGCCGCGCTGCTGCAGACCGTCGCGGATGAAGCCCGCCATGCTTTCGGCGACATCACTGTAGGCTGGAACTTCCTTGCGCTTGCCATCCTCGATCAGCACCAGCAGGGCGCTGTTAACCCGGGCATCGACCACATCCAGGCTGACGCTTTCGTTGGCGCAGCATTGACCCGGACGGATCTGCGGGCCGAGGACGACGGAGGTCGGGTGAGAGGCGCAACCGGCAAACAGGGCAGCCAGCAGGGGAAGCACAAGCAGACGACGCATCTTATTCACTCGCAACAAGGACTCAGGGGCCGCCAGCATAACAAATTTTGTCTGCTGACAAGCCCCTGTCCGCCAACCAAATCAGGCGGCGGCCCGATCCTGTTGCGGTGCCAACCGTTGCTGGCTGGCCGGATCGAACAGCAGGGCGCGCGCACTGTCGAACATCAGCTCCACCGGCTGGCCGATCACCGGCGCCGCTTGCGGCGCCAGGCGGGCGCACACCTCTACGCCATTGAGCTGGACCAGAGTGAGGATGTCGGGGCCCGTGGGTTCGGTCATGATCACGGTGAAATGTTCACGGCAGACACTGGCATGATCGAAGCGATGAGGTTGAACCTCGGTGATCGCCTCGGGCCGCAGGCCAAGCAGCAGCGACTGGCCGAGCAGATGGCGGTAGCCGTCGCCCAGCGGCAGGGCCATGCGCTGGCCATCACTGCCGGTGAGCAGGGCAACCACCTTGCCCTGGGCTTCGCTGACATCGATCGGGATCTGGTTCATCGGTGGCGAGCCAATGAAGCCGGCGACAAACAGGTTGGCCGGGCGCTCGTAGATCTCCTCCGGTGTGCCCAGTTGCTGTACCACGCCATCTTTCATCACCGCAATGCGGTCGGCCAGGGTCATGGCTTCGATCTGATCATGGGTGACATAGACGATGGTGGTGCCGAGGCGGCGATGGAGCTTTTTAACCTCGGTGCGCATCTCCACCCGCAGTTTGGCATCGAGGTTGGAAAGCGGTTCGTCGAACAGGTAGATCTTGGGGCGGCGGGCGAGTGCCCGG
>JAGOCY010000419.1 GCA_017998495.1 Corallincola sp. | reverse complement strand
CCGGTGTTCACCAAATAGGCCTTGGCCCCGGCTGCCTCCATGCGCTTGACCAGCTCCTGGCCGTACTTGGTCGGATGCAGGGTCAGGAAGGCGTTGCCGAAACAGGCCGAAAAGGTCGGGGTCGGTTCGGTGATGCCGCGCTCGGTACCCGCCAGCTTGGCGGTAAAGCCAGACAGGAAGTGGTACTTGGTCTGCTCCGGGGTCAGCTTGGACACAGGCGGCAGTACCCCAAAGGCATCGGCGGTGAGGAAGATCACCTTGCTGGCGTGGCCGCCCTTGTTCTCAGGGACGATGTTGGCGATGTGATGGAGCGGATAGCTCACCCGGGTGTTTTCGGTCACTGAGCCGTCGTCAAAGTCGATCTTGCCGTTGGCATCGACAGTGACGTTTTCCAACAGCGCATCACGTTTGATGGCGTGGTAGATGTCCGGTTCGTTCTCTTCGCTCAGCTTGATGGTCTTGGCGTAGCAGCCGCCTTCGAAGTTGAACACCCCAGAGTCATCCCAGCCGTGCTCGTCATCGCCGATCAGACGGCGTTTGGGATCGGCTGACAGGGTGGTTTTGCCAGTGCCGGAGAGGCCAAAGAACACCGCCACATCGCCATCTTTGCCGACGTTGGCCGAGCAGTGCATGGAGGCGATGCCGCGCAGTGGCAACAGGTAGTTCATCACCGAGAACAACCCTTTCTTCATCTCGCCGCCGTACCAGGTACCGCCGATCACCTGCATCTTCTCGGTCAGGTTGAACGCCACGAAATTTTCGGAGTTAAGCCCTTGCGCCTGCCATTGCGGATTGGTGGTCTTGGAGCCGTTCATCACCACAAAGTCGGGCTCGAAGTCGACCAGCTCTTGAGCGCTGGGGCGGATAAACATGTTTTTGACGAAGTGGGCCTGCCACGCCACCTCCATGATGAAGCGCACCTTGAGGCGGGTATCGACGTTAGCGCCACAGAAGGCATCGATGACAAACAGCCGCTTGCCCGACAGCTGCTTGACCACCAGCGACTTGAGATGGGCCCAGACCTCGGGGGTGATCGCCTTGTTGTCATTCTTGCCCTGATCCGACCACCACAGGCTGTCGCGGGTAGTGTCGTCGCGGACAATGTACTTATCTTTGGGCGAACGGCCGGTGAAAATGCCGGTCTTGACGCAGACAGCGTCCAGTTCAGTGACCACGCCACGCTCGAAACCTTCAAGGTCGGTTCGCGTCTCCTCGGCGAACAGCTGCTCGTAGGAGGGGTTGTAGACCACCGAGCTCACATTGCTGATGCCGTAACGGCTCAGGTCCAGCTTTGCACCCAGTGCATCAACGTTAACAACGTCCATAGCTATCTCCTGGTTATCTGCTGAGGTCAGATCAGTACATTTTTTGTGGTTATTAGCCGATTCTAGACCTCCGACCTGGTCAAAATAGGACCTGCATCAAAAACGAAGGGCGGCCAGTGCCGCCCTTGTCATTAATGTGGCCCGTGTCTCGTTCCACTGCCGAACAGGGGCTCGACATCGTCACTGGTAAAGCGGTAGTCACTGTTGCAGTACTCGCAGTGGATGAGGATCTCGCCACGCTCCACCAGCAGCGCCTCGCAGTCATCCCGGCCTAGCGAAATCAAGGCATTGGCGCTTTTTTCGCGGCTGCACCCGCAGACGAAGCTTAGTGGCTGGGGGGCAAACTGGCTTATCTGTTCCTGATGATAGAGACGATGCAGCACAGTGATGGCGGGCAGATCCAGTAGCTCTTCGGCCTTGAGGGTGGCGCTGAGTAGGGACAGGTGCTCCAGTCCGCGATCATCCTGCTCGCTGGCGCTGACCGGCATCCGCTGCAACAGCAGGCCGCCGGCACGGGGCGATGCGCCGGCCCGGGCAAACAACCAGATGCGCGTCGGCAACTGCTCTGACTGGCTGAAGTAGCGTTCCAGACAGGCGGCGATGCTCGCCTGATCCAGCGCCACTACCCCCTGATAGCGCTCGCCATCGGTGGGGCTAACAGTGATCACCAGGTAACCGTTACCGAGCAGCGGGCGCAAGCCGGTCTGCTCGCCCACTGGACTGGCGATGCGGGCGACGCCGCGAAACTGCTGGCGATGGTCGCCATTCACGACCATCAAGCGCACCGGGCCATCACCCTGCAGCTGGACGGTGACTTCGCCCTCGAACTTGAGTAGGGCGGTGAACAGGCTGGTCGCCACCAGCAGCTCCCCCAGCAGCTCGGCCACCGCTGGCGGGTAGTCATGGTTGGCGATCATGGCGGCGAAGGTGGGGCCCAGCTGCACCAGCTCGCCGCGCACGTTGTCGGCGTCAAACAGGAAGCGGTGCAGCTGATCGGCAAGGTTGTGCTCGGTGCTATCGGTCATGGCTCGGTCCTGGGATCAACATAAGGATGAGATCAGAAGTCGGAGTGGTCGGTTTTGAGCTGGCGCCGCTGGCGGCGCTGCTGCTTGTCGGGACGCGGCCCCTGGTCTGGCTCGTGGGCTTGCAGTCGCCGTGCTTCGGCGGCGGCCTGGCGGCGAGCCAGGCTGGCTGCCGTTTCCCGGTAGAGCTGCAGGGCAATGGTGGCGCTGCCTCGCCTGTCGCTAACCGCCACCACCTCGACCTCACGCTGCTCATGGCCCTGCCACAACAGGATCAGGGCTCCTGCCTG
>JAGOCY010000418.1 GCA_017998495.1 Corallincola sp. | reverse complement strand
GGCTACACCTATCTGCTCAGCCGCGCTGGCGTCACTGGCGCCGAGACCCGTGCCGGCATGCCGATCACCGCCCAGCTCGACAAGCTCAAGGGGTTCAAGGCGGCGCCACCACTGCTCGGTTTTGGCATCTCTGAGCCGGCCCAAGTGGCTGAAGCGATCGCCGCCGGCGCCGCCGGCGCCATTGCCGGCTCGGCGGTGGTCAAAGTGATCGAGCGTAATCTCGGCGATTCAGCCAAGATGCTGAGCGAGATGCACGACTACATCAGCCGCATGAAGGCGGCCACCGTCAAGGCCTGACTGTCACCACCGCCAACGAGGAGTTTCATGGACGCCGATACCGTCACCGCCGCGGCCCCGCGCACCCCGCCCAAGCGGGAAAATCTGCTGATCAACATGATCTTCAACATCGTGGTGCCGTCGCTGATCCTGGCCAAGCTGAGCGGTGACGCCTGGCTAGGGCCGGTGTGGAGCCTGGTGGTGGCGCTGGCCTTCCCGCTCGGCTACGGCATCTGGGATTTCGCCCAGCGACGTCAGGCCAACTTCGTGTCGGTGATCGGCTTTGTCAGCACCCTGGCCACCGGTGGCCTGGGGCTGATGCAAGTTGACGGCTTCTGGTTTGCGGTCAAGGAGGCGGCCGTGCCGTCGATCATCGGCCTCGCCCTGTGGGCGTCGATGTACAGCAAACGGCCGCTGGTGCGTCAGTTCCTGTTCAACGACCAGGTGATCGATGTCGCCCGTGTCGATGCCGAACTGGCCGCCCGCAACAACCGTCCGGCCTTCGAGCGTCTGCTCAAGCAGGCCAGCGGCCTGCTGGTGGTCAGCTTCGCCTTCTCGGCTACCCTCAACTTCGTGCTCGCCCGCTGGCTGCTGGAGAGCCCGGCCGGCACCGAAGCCTTTAATCAGGAGCTGGCCAAGATGAACGCCCTCTCCTGGCCGGTGATCGCCATCCCGTCGATGGCCATCTCGATGTTTGCCCTGTGGCGCCTGATCCGGGGGGTCAGCCAGCTGACCGGCCTGAGCTTCGAGCAGGTGTTCCACTCTCAGCACAAGAACGACTGACCCACCAAGGAGGAGTGCCCCATGTGGTATCTGATCTACAGCGAAGATGTGGCTGACAGCCTGCCCAAGCGATTGCAGGCCCGCCCGGCCCATCTGGCCCGCCTCGAACAGCTCAAGAATGAAGGGCGGCTGCTGGTCGCCGGCCCGCTGCCGGCCATCGATGCCGTAGACCCGGGCCCGGCTGGTTTCACCGGCTCCTGCGTCATCGCCGAGTTTGCATCGCTGGAAGACGCTGAAAGCTGGGCCGCCGCCGACCCCTACATCGAGGCCGGCGTCTACGCCAAAGTCACGGTCAAGCCCTTCAAGAAAGTGCTGCCTTGAGCCACGAAACGACCCGCCAGTGAGCGTAATGCCAGTCAGTTAAGAGATTTGGCATGTTCTCTAGGAGGCCGCAGCGCATAGCGTTGCGGCCTTTTCTTTACCGCACGGGGATAGTGGCGCTCGCGTCGGGGCGGCAGCACAAAGGCCTCCGCCATCAGGCTCAGCCCTTTCACAACACTCGGCAGTTTGCCCGGTGATACGAGCGGCATCAGCATCAACTCTTTGATGAGAAATGCCATCGACTGGCTGAAACTCAGCTCGTTTGGCTCCACTCCCTCCAACGAATACGCCATCTGCGCCATCTGGAAACGCAGCAGGTTGTACGCCAGCAACACCCCCCACAGCTCTTGCCGCACCATGTCCGGTCGCTTGCTTCGCAGCGTCAGCCGGTTCTGCAGCAGGTACTGCTTCATCTCCCGGTAGCCAAGCTCTATCTCCCAGCGATGGCCATAAAGGTCGACGATATCCGCTGCCGGGTAGCGCTTGTTATCGACCATCGACGTTAAGAGCTGCACTGTTTTACCGCGCACGCTCTTGGTCAACAGGCGGGCCTGCAGCGTCTCCGGCAGACCCTCCCACTTGGCGCGTGCTTGCGGCGACGTGGTCAACTCAACCAGCTCATGCCCCGCTGCCAGCCGGCGTATCACCCGGTACTGCGCCCCTTTGCGCAAGGGCACCATCCAGTGCCGCTCGACTCCCGCACTCTGCCAGGCGTGCAGCAGCCCCAGCGCGTAATAACCGCGGTCAAACAGCGTTAACGAATGGTCCGGGGTTTGAGCGATGAGCTGGCTCGCCAGCGTGATTTCACCGCTCTCCACGCTGGCAAAGGCGGCGGCCGTCAGTAGGTGGCTGGTCAGCTCCATCTGACACACCATCTGAACTTGCGGGTATTCCGACTCGGACGTTGCGTTGCGGGTGCGGGCAAAAGCCGCTCCGTTTTCCGGCGTGTCGGGGGTACGCCAGACAACACCATCCACCCCCAGCAGGGTTAAACCACACCAGTGAGGATGCGGCGTGTGCTGGTGCCAGAGCCGCTGGGTCTGCTCAAAGACTGCTTTGACCGCATCCTCACCCAGCCGTTGACGGGCCTGAACCACGGCGCTGGGGGCAACAAACGGCTTGTCGCCGGGTAACAGGATGTCCAGTTGCTGAACCAGATGGCTCATCGGTTGATGACGGAACAGGGCCATGCCCACCACGCTCCAGAGCATCATCTCCATCGGCAGCCGTCGCTTGCGCAGGGTGACTGTCCCGCTTTGT
>JAGOCY010000417.1 GCA_017998495.1 Corallincola sp. | reverse complement strand
TTTCTGCGCGCGGCAGCAGCGTGCGTCAGGAGCTGGTCGCGGGGCTGACCACCTTCCTGGCGATGGTCTACAGCATCATAGTGGTGCCGAACATGCTGGGTGCTGCCGGCTTTGAGCAGGGCCCGGTATTTGTGGCCACCTGTTTGATCGCCGCCTTCGGCTCCCTGCTGATGGGGCTGTGGGCCAAGCTGCCGATGGCCATCGGTTGCGCCATCTCCCTCACCGCCTTTACTGCCTTCAGTCTGGTACTGGGTCAGGGGCTGAGCATTCCGGTTGCCCTCGGCGCCATCTTCCTGATGGGGGTGCTGTTCACGCTGATCAGCGTCACCGGCGTACGCCAGTGGATCCTGGACAACCTCCCCTCCGGCATCGCTCACGGTACCGGTATCGGTATCGGTCTGTTCCTGCTGCTGATCGCCACCAACGGCGTCGGTATGGTGATCAAGAACGAAGGGGCCGGTCTGCCGGTTCAGCTGGGTGAAGTGACCGCCTTCCCGGTCATCATGACGGTGCTGGGTCTGGCTGCCATCTTCGGTCTGGAGCGTCGCAAGGTGCCGGGCGGAATCCTGATGGTGATTATCGCCATCTCCATCCTCGGTCTTATCTTCGACCCGAAAGTAACCTGGCAGGGCTTCTTCGCCATGCCGAGCCTGACTGGCGAGAAGGGCTCGCTGGTAGGCAGCATGGATCTGCTGGGCGCCCTCAATCCGGTAGTCATTCCGACCGTACTGGCACTGGTGATGACCGCCGTGTTTGACGCCACCGGCACCATCCGTGCCGTGGCCGGTCAAGCGGGCCTCATCAACGAACGTGGCCACATCATCAGCGGCGGCAAGGCCCTGACTGCCGACTCCGTCAGCAGCATGGTGGCGGGTGCCGTCGGTGGTGCTCCGGCAGCCGTCTACATCGAATCCGCCGCAGGCACCGCGGCCGGTGGCAAGACCGGCCTGACCGCCGCGCTGGTCGGCGTACTGTTCCTGCTGATGATCTTCCTCTCCCCGCTGAGCTATCTGGTACCGGCTTACGCCACCGCACCGGCCCTGATGTACGTCGGTCTGCTGATGCTGGGCAACGTCACCAAGCTGGACTTCAGCGACTCGGTCGATGCGCTCTCCGGCATGCTGTGCGCCGTCTTTATCGTGCTCACCTGCAACATCGTCACCGGCATCATGCTGGGCTTCGTGGCGCTGGTCGTTGGCCGCATCTTCGCTGCCGAGTGGAAGAAGCTCAATGTCGGCACCGTCATCATCGCCGTGGCGCTGGTGGTCTTCTACGCCGGTGGCTGGGCCATCTAACCCGTCCGCATATTCCGGTTGTAGCGAAGGGCCCTGCGGGGCCCTTTTTCATGGCTGTGAGTCAGCTAACAGTTTCCCGCCCGCCAGCCCTGCGCCGTTTCAGATTGAAACACCCATACCCCTTCTGCTGTTTCAAATCCGAACCAAATCGCCCGTCATTTTTATCCCTTTTTCTGTCGTTAGACTGGCTCCATCAACCATTTGCCCACCCGTGCGGTGGCAAGCCAAGGAGTGAGCCATGAAGAAACTGATCAATGCCGTCGATGCTGTGGTCCGTGAACAACTGATGGGGATGGCAGCCGCCCACCCCGAGCTCAAGGTACGTATCGAACCCCACTACATCACCCGCGCCGACTCCCCCGTGATGGGTAAGGTGGCGCTGGTCTCCGGCGGTGGCAGCGGCCACGAGCCGATGCACGGCGGTCTGGTGGGCAAAGGGATGCTGGATGGCGCCTGCCCCGGCGAGATCTTTACCTCTCCGACGCCGGATCAGATGTACGAGTGCGGTCAGGCCGTTGATGGCGGCGCGGGCGTGCTGTTTCTGGTGAAGAACTACACCGGTGACGTGCTCAACTTCGAGACCGCGGTCGAGCTCCTGCACGGCGACGGCGTAAAAGTGGGCTTCGCCCTGATCGATGACGATGTGGCGGTCAAAGACAGCCTCTACACCGCCGGTCGCCGTGGGGTTGCCACGACCGTGCTGTGCGAGAAGCTGGTCGGTGCCGCAGCCGAGGCGGGCTACGATCTGGCGCGCTGCGAGGCGCTGGCCCGTCGCATCAACAACCAGAGCCGCACCATAGGCGTAGCCATGCATGCCTGTACCGTGCCTGCCGCTGGCAAGCCCTCCTTCACTCTGGCGGACAACGAGATGGAGTTCGGCGTCGGTATCCATGGCGAACCGGGCATCGAGCGCCGCCCCTTCACCGACCTCAATACCCTGGTGGACGATATGTTCAGCGAGCTGGCGGACAACACTCCCTATGGCCGTACTCTGCGTCACTGGGACAGAGCCTCCGGCAGCTGGCAGGAAGAGCACACCTTTATCGAACCGCTCAACAAGGGCGATCGGGTCATCGCGCTGGTCAACAGCCTCGGCGGCACCCCCATCTCCGAACTCTATGGCGTCTATGGTCGCCTCGCCACCCTGTGCGAAGAGGCGGGCATCCATCTGGTGCGCAACCTGATTGGCCCCTACTGCACCTCCCTCGACATGACCGGTATCTCCATCACCCTGCTCAAGGTGGATGATGAACTGATGACCCTGTGGGATGCCCCCGTTCACACCCCCGCCCTGCGTCGCGGCTGCTAAGGAGAACCCATGTTAAGCAAGCATCACATCGTCAACT
>JAGOCY010000416.1 GCA_017998495.1 Corallincola sp. | reverse complement strand
GATATCCACATCCCAGCGTTCCTTGGCGTTACCCGACAGCACATGGCCATCGTGATCCAGCTGCAGCCGGCCATCGATGGCACTGCGCTGGGTGGCCAGCACATGGTAGGGGGCACAGTTGTAGTGTTCGGTGACAAAGGCGCTGAAGGCGCGCATCACATCGCGGTAGAGGTAGCCGTTGCTGTCGGCGACGCTGGCGCCGGGCAACAGGCTGCTGTCGGCAGGTTGGGGGTCGGCAGCCAATAGCGGGCTGGCCACCAGGGCGGCCAGCAGCAACGGCAGGGGGGTTACAGACAGTTTCATGGTCACGCAGTTCCTTATGACGGTTCCTGACGTGGCCGATGGTGGCAGGGGGTGGGGGCCAATTCTGTGATCGCGGCCCACCCCTGAAGATCGCTAACTGGGTTAAACGACTCAGTTTTTAGGTTAAACGACTAGCGCTTTTCGATGCTCAATGTGGGTACTTCGCCACTGCGGTCGAAGGTAAAACGGTAGCGGCCGCTGGTCTCGACCAGCAGCTTGAAGCTGCGTCGCGGTTCGTTGCAGCTCACCTGCACCGGCTGGCCGGGCAGCAGGGTTTCATCCACCGGGGTCTGCTTGGGGCCGCAATTACCACCGCCCTGCCATTCTTCATCAGCCAGCTTGAGGTAGTACGGCTTGGTGCTGGCGCTGAAGCTGGCTTCAACCGCGAAACGCTGGCCACTGTCATCCACGGGCTGCAGCTGGTACTGGGGGTCCAGCTCCCAGCCGCTGAGGGCGCTGCGCAGATAGAAGGTCTCCGGGTTGCGCAGCTCAACATAATCAGTGCCGGCACAGCCGGCCAGCAGCAGCGCAGCAGCGCTGGCAAAACGCAACGAACTCATTGTTTCCTCCACAACCCGGGGCAGAACAGCAGCAGTTCTGTGGCCGGCGTTATACCAGTAAATGGCCATGGCGGCCAAGGATCGCCAGCGGCGCAGCGAGGGCGGTCACGACCATCACGAGACAAGCAGCGGCGCAGGCCAGTAGACTGTCGCCACTCTGTTCAGCCGCTGGAGCTCTCCATGACTGCTACTCCCGTCAGCGTTGCCATTACTCAAGCCAACTTTCAGCAACTGGTGGCGGAGGGGTCGCGGCAGCGGCTGGTGGTGGCCTACATTTGGGCCGAGCAGCACCCGGCCTGCCAAACGCTGACCCCGGTGCTGGAGAAGCTGGCCAGCGAATATGGCCCGCGTCTGCTGCTGGCCACCGTCGATTACCAGCGCGAGCCGGTGGTGGCCGATCTGTTCCGGCCGCAGGCGTTGCCGACCGTGGTGCTGATCAAGAACGGCCAGGTGGTCGATGGCTTTGCCGGGGCCCAGCCCGAAGCCACCATTCGCCAACTGCTGGACAAGCACCTGCCCAAAGCGGAGGACGAATGGTTGGCCAGCGCGCGTGAAGCGCTGGCCGCCAACGATGCCGGCAGCGCCATGCCGCTGCTGCGCCAGGCTCACGATAAGGCGCCGCAGCGTGCCGATATCCAGCTGGCGCTGGCCGACTGCCTGCTGCGTCTGGGCCGTACCGAGGGGGCTGCCGAGCTGCTGGCGCAGATCCGCATGGCTGACCAAAGCAGCTATTACAAGGAGCTGATGGCCCAGCTGGAACTCAAGCAGCAGGCGGCCAATACCCCGGAGATCCGCGCCCTCGAACAGCAGCTGGCAGCCAGCCCGGACGATGCCAGCCTGCGTTATCAGCTGGCCCTGCAATACCATCAGGTGGGGCGCAACGAGGAGGCGCTGGCGCTGCTGTTTGCCTTGGTGCAGCGCGATCGTCAGGCGCTGGAGGGCAGCGCCCACAGCGCCCTGCTCGATATCCTGCGCACCCTGCCGGCGGGCGATCCGCTGGCTGCCAGCTTCCGCCGCAAGCTCTATAGCCTGCTTTACTGAGCAGGCGTCAGATGCGGGCGTTGAGGGTGGTGGCCAGTGGCCGTGGCTGGCCGTAGACAAAGCCCTGCGCGAGCTTGAGCCCAGCCCGCTCCAGTCCGTGCAGGTCGATCTCGTTCTCCACCTGGCCGGCAATCACCCCGATGCCAAGGCGGTCGCAGACCGGCAGCAGGGTTTGCAGGAACAGCAGGTGATCCGGGTGCTGGTGCAGGGCCCGGCCAATGCGCCCATCCAGCTTGATAAAGGCCGGGCGCAGAGTGGTGAGCAGGGTGAAACTGGCATGCTCGGCACCGAAATGGTCGACCACCACTCTGGCGCCTTGGGCAACCAGCGGCGCCAGCCGTTCGGCCAACTGCTGGCCGGCCCCCACCAGTCGCCGTTCATCCAGTTCCAGCAGCAGGTGCTCTGGCAGCTGCGGGTCTTGCTGGCAGAGCTGTTTGAGACGTTCCACCAGCGGCCCTTGCAGCAATGACAAGGGGTCGATGTTGAGAGCCAGCCGTGGCCGCGGGTGCAGGTTACGCAGGAATGAGGCCATCGCCTCCACCACCGTCAGCTCCAGCTCGGCCAGCCGGTCAAACTGGCGCGCCAGTGACACCAGGGTACGGCTGGCGACGGCGCTGCCACGGCTGTCGTGGAACTGCGGCAACCACTCCTGATAGAGCACCTGACGGCTGGCGCAGTGAAGCACTGGATGCTGACAGAAGTCGAAGCGGCGCTCGCTGATCACGCTATCAACTAGGG
>JAGOCY010000415.1 GCA_017998495.1 Corallincola sp. | reverse complement strand
CAAGCCCGCCTCATCCACCAGCGTCAGCCCCAGCTCATCCATGTCGCGGAAGTGGCGATAAAAAGAGGTGGGAGCGATACCGGCCTCGCGCGCCACTTCACGCAGACTGAGGCTGGCCAGGCTGCGTTCGGCCGACAGCTGGGCCAGCGCCGCCTCGATCAGGGTCTGGCGGGTTTTCTCTTTCTGTTGGGCACGCACACCGGACACCACCACTCTCCTGCCTGACGGGATAACGCCCGCCAGTCTAGTTCAGCCACAGATACAAGAATAGAGACTGCATGGAGCACTGGGAACGCAGCCAAGCCCGCGTTAAGCTTGGCAAAACGTCACAGCCACAGGTCGCCCATGAGCTCAGCCGCTAGCCCCCAGATCCATACCGCCACCGATGTGGTGATCATTGGCTCCGGCCCCGGTGGCGAAGGGGCAGCCATGAATCTGGCCAAACGCGGCAAACAGGTGGTGGTGGTGGAGCGCCACCCGGAAGTGGGCGGCGGCTGCACCCACTGGGGCACCATCCCCAGCAAGGCACTGCGCCACGCGGTCAGCCGGCTGGTGGAGTTCAACAGCAACCCGCTGCTGGCCGGCTATCGCAACCCGCAGCAGCTGACCTTCGCCGAGATCCTCAAGCATGCCCAATCGGTGATCGGCCGCCAGACCCGCATGCGCAGCAGCTTCTATCACCGCAATCAGGTGCGGGTGATCCACGGCGAGGCACGGTTGGCCGGTGATGGCCTGATCGATGTGGTACTCAGCGATGGCGCGGTGGAACGGCTGCAGTGCCAGCAGCTGCTGATCGCCACCGGCTCGCGCCCCTACCGGCCGGCCGATGTGGATTTCAGCCACGCGCGCATCTACGACAGCGACACCATCCTCAGCCTCAACCACCATCCGCGCCACATCATCATCTATGGTGCCGGGGTCATCGGTTGCGAGTACGCCTCCATCTTCCGCGCCCTCGGCTGCAAGGTGACGCTGATCGACACCCGCGACCGGCTGCTGTCGTTCCTCGATGCCGAGATCTCCGACGCCCTGAGTTACCACCTGCGTCAGGGCGGGGTGATCATCCGCCACCGTGAGGAGTACGACAGCATTCACGGTCAGGATGACGGGGTGGTGGTCAACCTCAAGTCGGGCAAGAAGATCAAGGCTGACTGCCTGCTGTTTGCCAACGGCCGTACCGGCAATACCGATACTCTGGCGCTCGACCGCGTGGGGCTTAAGGCCAACCACCGCGGCCAGTTGGAGGTGGATGAGCATTACCGTACCAGCAACCCCAATATCTATGCCGTGGGCGATGTGATCGGCTACCCCAGCCTGGCCAGTGCCGCCTACGATCAGGGACGGCTGGCGGCCGATGCCATGATCGACGGCCATGCCCCGGCCAAGCTGATCGAGAATATTCCGACCGGCATTTACACCATTCCTGAGATCAGCTCCATTGGCAAAACCGAGCAGGAGCTGACCGCCGCCTGTGTCCCTTACGAAGTCGGCCAGGCCAACTTCAACAATCTGGCCCGCGCCCAGATCGCCGATTCCGGGGTGGGCTGCCTCAAGCTGCTATTTCACCGGGACACGCGCGCCATTCTTGGTATTCACTGTTTCGGCGTGAACGCCTCGGAGATCGTCCATATCGGTCAGGCGATCATGGAGCAGCAGGGCAGCGCCAACAGCATCGACTACTTCGTGCGCACCACCTTCAACTACCCGACCATGGCCGAGGCCTATCGGGTGGCGGCACTCAACGGCATCAACCGCCTGTTCTGAGCCGGCTGCTGGGGCGCAGCCACTGCGCCCAGGGCAAGCGATCGTCGCCGATAGCGATGAAGTCAGGATTGCCCAGCCCCTCATCGTGGTTGTAGGGCAGAGGCTGGAGGCGGGTGTCGACCACCCGCCCCCCTGCTTCGCTGAGGATGCACTGGGCAGCGGCAGTGTCCCATTCACCGGTCGGTCCCAGCCGCAGGTAGCAATCCGCAATGCCTTCGGCCACCAGGCAGCATTTGAGGGTGGCGCCACCGAAGGGCAGGTATTTCACCTCACGGTCGATCTGCAGTTGTTGGCGGATCGGAGCCAGCGGCTGACGGCGGCTGATGGCCACGGTAATGGCTTCGCCCGGTTGGCGGCGGGCGATGGCAATGGGCTGACCGCGCCCCCCTTCGGCCCGAAACACCCCGGCACCACGCAGCGCGAAGTAGCTGACCCCCAGGATCGGTGCGTGGATCACCCCGGCGACGGGCTGGCCCGCCTCCATCAGGGCGATGGAAACGGCAAAGTCACCGCTGCCGGCGACAAACTCGCTGGTGCCATCGAGCGGGTCGATGAGGAAATAGCGCGACCAGCGCTGACGCTGGGCAAAGGGCACACCGGCATCTTCCTCCGACAGCACTGGCGTATCCGGTTCCAGTTCGCGCAGGGTGCGGGCCAAAAACGCATGGGCGGCCAGATCGGCGCTGGTGACCGGTGTTTCATCACCCTTGAGCTGCTCTTCATAGCGGCCGCTGTGGTAGAAACCGGCGATGATCTCGCCCGCTTCCACCGCCAGTGCCCGCAGATCATTGAGTAGCGCCAGCGGCGAACTCATGGCCGGCTCCGCAGCTGCTCACGCAGCAGAAACAGCGCCGCCAGACAGCGGCTTTCATGCAGGGCGTCACT
>JAGOCY010000414.1 GCA_017998495.1 Corallincola sp. | reverse complement strand
GGTAGGCCACTACTTCGTAGCCCTGCCCTTTGCGCCGGTACTCGGCCGGCAGCTGGTTGAAATCCCACACGGTCAGCCCCTGCCGCTCAAGGCCCGAGGGCACCACCTGCGACAGGCTGGCCTGCACCGCGTCTTTCAAGCGGTATTGCAGATCCGCCACCGAATCACCATCGGCCAGCGCCTTGCCGTCGCTATCGACCACCGCCACCCGCACCCGCAGATGGGCCGGCACCTGCGCCCAGTTCCAGGCATCCTCGGGGATCTGCACCCCGCGCTGGCGTTTGAGTTCACGGGTCAGCGCCGGGATCAGCCGCTCTTTGTCCGGGTTGATGGCCGCCAGCACGCCAGCGGCGACATCAGGGGCCGGCACCAGATGCTTGCGCAGCTGCTTGGGCAAGGCGCGAATAAGCGCCGTCACCAGCTCGTGGCGGTTGGCCGGAATGCCCCACTCGAAGCTGGCCGGATCGATCTGGTTAAGCACCGCCACCGGCACCACGGCGGTGACGCCATCAGCGTCGCTGCCGGGGTTAAAGGCATAGCTGAGCGAGATATCGATCTGGCCGCACTGCCAGCGCTCGGGGTGGGCGGCATCATCCACCTCGCCATCGCCCACCAGCAGCTCGTCGCGTTTAAAGCGCAGCCGTTGATCCAGCCCGCCATCGGCTTTGAGCGCCGCCTGCAGGCTGACACGGCTGGCCAAACCTTCCGGCAGCGCGTTGTCATAGAGGGCGAACTGACGGGCTTCATCGGCCAGCAGATCGCGCCGGCGCACCCGCTCCTCCAGCGCTTCAATCTCATGAACGAGCGCGCGGTTATGGCGCAAAAAGCCCGGTTCGAAGCCAAGCTGAGCCGGGATCAGCGCCTCGCGGATAAAGATGCGGCGGCACTCGATGGGGTCGATGCGTTCGTAACTCACCCGCCGCCCGGCCACCACCGGCAGGCCATAAAGGGTGGCGGTTTCCACTGCCACCACCTGGCCGCGCTTTTGCTCCCAGTGGGGCTCGGCATAGCTGCGTTTGAGCAGGTCACCGGCCAGCGGCTCGACCCATTCGGGCTGAATTTCGGCCACGGTGCGGGCAAACAGCCGGCTGGTTTCCACCAGCTCGGCCGCCATCACCCAGCGCGCCTTGATGTTGCGGGTGCCACCACCGGGAAAGGGCACAAACTTGATGCCGCGGGCCCCAAGGTAAGTGCCGTCGTTCTGGCGCTGGCCAATTAAGCCGAGCAGCCCGGCCAGCACCGACTTGTGCAGCAGCTCGTAACCGCTGCCGGCGTAATCGAGTGGTTGCTGGCTGGCTTTGTAGCCCAGCTCATCGGCAATGGCCGCCAGCTGGGCGTGCAGATCCTGCCATTCGCGCACCCGCAGCCAGGCCAGAAACTCACGCTTGCACAGGCTGCGGAACTGGTTGCGGGTCACCGCATCCTGCTGCTGTTGCAGGTAGTCCCACAGCTTCAACAGGGCGACAAAATCGGAGCGCGGATCGGCAAAGCGGCGGTGGGCTTCGTCAGCCGCCTGCTGCGCTTCCAGTGGCCGTTCGCGCACATCCTGAATGGTCAGGGCGGCGGCGATCACCAAGGTTTCATTAAGCGCCCCCTGCTTGGCCCCCTCGACAATGATGCGGCTGATGCGCGGGTCGAGCGGGAAGCGCGCCAGCTGACGGCCCAGCGCCGTCAGCTGACGGCGGCCATCGCTGCTGCGGGCCAGATCAACAGCGTGGATCTCCTCCAGCAGCTTGATCGCATCGCTGATCTGGCGGCTGTCAGGGGGCTGAATAAAGGGAAAGCGCTCGATGTCGCCAAGGCCCAAAGAGAGCATCTGCAGCACCACCGCCGCCAGGTTAGTACGCAGGATCTCCGGATCGGTGTAAGCCGGGCGGGCGGCAAAATCAGCCTCGCTATACAGGCGCACACAGATGCCATCCATCACGCGGCCACAACGGCCGGCACGCTGGTTGGCACTGGCCTGCGACACCGGTTCAATTGGCAAGCGCTGCACTTTGGCGCGCACGCTGTAGCGGCTGATGCGGGCAGTGCCGGGGTCGATGACAAAGCGGATGCCGGGTACGGTCAGCGAGGTTTCGGCCACGTTGGTAGCCAGCACAATGCGCCGCCCCGTGTGTGGCGCAAACACCCGCTGCTGCTCGGCGAGGGTCAAACGGGCAAACAGCGGCACCACTTCGGTATCGCGCAGCTTCATCCCCTCCAATGCATCGAGGGTGTCGCGGATCTCACGCTCGCCATTCAAAAACACCAGGATGTCGCCCGGCCCTTCACGGGTCAGCTCGCGCACCGCATCGCAGATCGCCTGAACCTCGTCCTGCTCCTTGGCCTTGTCATCAAACTGGTAGCGCAGCTCCACCGGATAGGTGCGCCCCTCCACGATCAGCACCGGGGCGTTATTGAAGTGGCGTGAGAAGCGCTCGGTTTCCAGCGTCGCCGAGGTGATCACCACCTTGAGATCGGGGCGCTTGGGCAGGATCTGGCGCAGATAGCCGAGCAGAAAATCGATGTTGAGCGAGCGCTCGTGGGCTTCGTCGATGATGATGGTGTCGTAGCGCGACAGCAGCCGGTCGTTGTGGATCTCGGCCAGCATCACCCCGTCGGTCATCAGCTTGATGCAGGTCTCAGGCGAGATCTTCTCGCCAAAACGCA
>JAGOCY010000413.1 GCA_017998495.1 Corallincola sp. | reverse complement strand
TGGCGGCATTCTGGTGCATGGGGTGGCGCCACTGCATCATGCCATTGAACATCTGGGGGGGCTGGTACCGGTGGTGGGGGTGGTGGTGCCGACCCTGGTCAGCGCCCTCATCGGCATGGTGGCCGGCGCCCTGATCGTGGCGGTGGTGACCCTGGCCGGCAAACTGCTACGTCGCCACTCACCCCAATAACGCACAAGGGCGCCCGCGGGCGCCCTTGCTATTTCAGCCTGACGGCTTACTTCTTGGTCTTGACGCGCTCGACGTACTCGCCGCTGCGGGTATCGACCTTGACCACTTCTCCAATCTGCACGAACAGCGGCACCTTGACTACGGCACCGGTGGTCAGGGTGGCAGGCTTGCCACCGGTACCGGCGGTATCGCCCTTGACGCCCGGATCGGTGTCGGTGATTTCAAGTTCAACGAAGTTGGGCGGGGTCACGCCGATCGGGCTACCGTTCCACAGGGTCAGGATGCACACGTCCTGTTCCACCAGCCATTTGGCAGCATCACCCACAGCCTTGGCGTCGGCAGCCAGCTGCTCGAAGCTGCTGTTGTTCATGAAGTGCCAGAACTCGCCGTCGTTGTAGAGGTAGGCCAGTTCCATGTCGACCACGTCGGCCGCTTCCACGGTGTCGCCTGACTTGAAGGTCTTTTCCAGCACCTTGCCGCTGATCAGCTTGCGCAGACGCACGCGGTTAAAGGCCTGGCCCTTGCCCGGCTTGACCATTTCGTTTTCGATGATGCTGCACGGCTCGCCGTCCAGCATGATTTTCAGCCCACCACGGAATTCGTTGGTACTATACGACGCCATTTTGTCCCCTACCCGAACGGGTCATCCGGTAAAAATTTGCGCGCATGATAACCGAAAATCCGGGCACAGACGAAACCCTGTGGCAACGCCAGCTGGCCGAGGCGATCACCGATCCGGCGGAACTGCACGCGTTGCTCGGGCTGCCTACGGCCGAAGACGCCGACAAGGCCGCCCGCAAACTGTTTCCGTTACGCGTGCCGCGCCCCTTCGCCGCCCGCATGCAGCCGGGTAACAGTGCCGACCCGCTGCTCAGGCAGGTGCTCACCGCCCGCGCCGAATTTACCGAAGCCCCGGGTTTCAGCCTTGATCCCTTGGCCGAGCACCAGACCGCCCGCCCCGGGCTGCTGCATAAATATGGCAACCGGGTACTGCTGATCGTGCGTGGTGGCTGCGCGGTCAACTGTCGCTACTGCTTTCGCCGCCACTTTCCCTATGCCAGCGAAACCCCCAACCGCCACGAACTGGCTGAGACCTTCGCTTACCTGCGTGCCAATCCGCAGATCAGCGAGGTGATCCTGTCGGGGGGCGATCCACTGATGGCCAAGGATGATTATCTGGCCTGGCTGATTGGCGAACTGGCCGCCATCCCTTCGCTCACCCGGCTGCGGGTGCATACCCGGCTGCCGGTGGTGATCCCGTCACGGGTGACCAACGGCCTGCTGCAGGCGCTGACCGCCACCCGCCTCAAGCCGGTGGTGGTGGTCCATATCAACCACGCTAACGAGATCGATGAGCCGCTGCGCGCGGCCTGCCAGCGCATTCGTGGCGCCGGCATCTGGCTGCTCAATCAGGCGGTGCTGCTGGCCGGCGTCAACGACAGCAGCGAGGCACTGGTGAATCTGAGCGAGGCGCTGTTCCAGGCTGACATCCAGCCTTATTACCTGCACCAGCTGGATCGGGTGGCCGGGGTGGCCCATTTTGAGGTCAGCGACGCCCGCGCCCGCCAGTTGATGGCCGAGGTCCAGCGCCGTTTGCCCGGTTTTCTGGTACCGCGACTGGTACGCGAAATTGCCGGCGAGCCGGCCAAGACCCCGCTTGATCTCTATCTGGAACCGACAGATTCATAAGCACCCCATGTCACCGAACACGCCCGCAAGAGAGCCAACCATGACCCTCGACCAATCCCCCATCTGGCCGCAACTGGCGGCCACCCTGGAGCAGACCCTGCTCGACGCCCAACGGCTGGATGCGGCGCTCGTCGCCCTGCGCGCTCAGGGGCGCGCCCAGTTCAGCGCCATTTTCCGCGCTGACGCCGGCTTCGAAACCCGCTCGGATCGCTTTGTGCCTTATGTGCAGGAGCTGATGCTGACCCTCGATGCCCTGCGTGAGCGCACCGACTGGGACCTGCCACTGGCGGTGGAGGTGAAGAAACTGGGGATGCTGATGCGCACCATGAGCCGCACCGCGGCCGAGACTGGTCTTGCTGAGCAGCCGACCGAGCTGGACCCCGAGTAAATCGGGCTGTACGAAAAACGGTCAGTCGGCCATAATTTCGCTCAGGAGTACGCAAGGAGCGCCCTATGGCTATTGGCGATCTGGTCTCCGCCGCCAGCGCTGGTATCGATTTCCGCACCCTCTCCCGTCAGGGCGAGGTAGCTGCGACTGCTGCAATCAGCGCATCATCAACAGCCGCCGACAACCCCACCACCACTGACAGCGGTGATGAGGAGGCGTCGATGTACAACGTCGCAGTACGCTCATCCACCGGTCAAGCCCGCATCAGCAATGCGCTAACGCGGGCCGATGCGATCGCTCTCTACCGCGAACTGGCCGGCAAGCTCTAGTTAGCCGACCAGCGTCTGCCAGTTTTGGACGTTAAAGGCCTGCGGCAGCATCTCGCG
>JAGOCY010000412.1 GCA_017998495.1 Corallincola sp. | reverse complement strand
CAGCCGAACAACGCCAGCGCGTGATAACTATGATAGCGAGCAGCGATCTCCCAGGTGTGGCGCACCACCTCGTCATAGTGACGCAGGCCGTGGCCGCCAAAAGCCCCGGTGAGCACCGCCAGGGCGCCAAGAACGGCGGCAATAGCCGCCCAGCGCAGTTTCATTAATGGCCCTCAATTGAATAGGGCGCCCGTTCATCGGCGCTGACTTTTTCCACCACCCAGTCGCGAAATGCCTGGATCTTGCCGTTATCGCGCTCGTCTTCGCTGTAGACCAGATGGTAAGCGTTACGCGACAGCAGCGCCTGCTTGAACGGGCAGACCAGCCGGCCCGCCTCCAGATCCGGCTTGGCTAGGGTGGAATGGCCTAACGCCACCCCCTGCCCCAGGATCGCCGCCTGTTGGGCCAAGGTCGAGTGGCTGAACACCGGCCCGGCATCCGCATTGACCAAACGGCTGCCAGCTTGGCGTAACCAGCGCTTCCAGTCCTGACGAGAACCATCATGCAGCAACGTCTGAGTGCGCAGATCATCCGGCTCGCGCAACTGGGCGGCCAGTGCTGGCGAGCAGACCGGAATGCGGTATTCAGCGTGCAGCTGCTGGGCAATCAGTCCCGGCCAGCGGCCACGACCGTAGAAAAAGGCGACATCCACATCCTGATCGAGGTGGTCTTCCTCCCGATCCACCGCTTTGATGCGCACATCGATCTCAGGGTGGCGGGCAGCAAACTCCGACAGCCGCGGCACCAGCCAGGAGATGGCGAAACTGGGGGTCAGCGACACTGTCAGGGTGCCCGAGGCACGCTTACTCAGCAGCTTTTCGGTCACCTCATGCAGCTGTTCGAACAGCGGCCGCAGTTCACGAAAATACTGCTGGCCGGCCTCGGTCAGCAGCAGCCGGCGATGAGCGCGGCGAAACAGGCGGATGCCGAGAAACTGCTCCAGCGCCTTGATCTGGTGGCTGACCGCCGCCTGAGTGACAAACAGCTCGCGCGCCGCATCGGTAAAGCTGAGGTGGCGCGCGGCCACCTCAAAGGTACGCAAGGCATTGAGCGGCGGTAAACGACGGCCCATGACTCAGGCCGAGGTATCCAGCTGCGGCATCGACTTGATCAGCTGATCCAGCGTCTTCATCTGGGCCAGGAAGGGCTCCAGACGGTCCAGCGGCAGGGCGCAGGGGCCATCACACTTGGCGCTGTCCGGTTCCGGGTGAGCCTCGATAAACAGACCGGCCAGCCCCAGCGCCAGCCCGGCACGCGACAGCTGGGCCACCTGATGACGGCGGCCACCGGCGCTGTCGCCACGACCACCAGGCCGCTGCAGGGCATGGGTGGCGTCGAAAATCACCGGCGCACCCAAGGTCTTCATCTCGTCCAGGCCGAGCATGTCGACCACCAGATTGTTGTAACCAAAGCTGGTGCCGCGCTCGCACAGGATCACCTGCTCGTTACCGGCTTCAGCAAACTTGGTGAGGATATTGCTCATCTCCAGCGGCGCCAGAAACTGCGGCTTTTTGACGTTGATTACCGCTCCAGTGCGGGCCATCGCCTCCACCAGATCGGTCTGGCGGGCGAGAAAGGCCGGCAGCTGGATCACATCCACCACCTCAGCCACCGGGGCGGCCTGCCAGGGCTCATGCACATCGGTGATCACCGGCATGCCGAAGGTGGCCTTGAGCTCGGCGAAGATCTTCATCCCCTCCTCCAGCCCCGGCCCGCGGTAGCTGTGGATCGACGAACGGTTGGCTTTATCGAAGGAAGCCTTGAACACGTAGGGGATGCCGAGGCGGCTGGTGATCTCGACATAACGCTCGGCGATACGCATCGCCAGATCGCGGGACTCCAGCACATTCATGCCGCCAAAGAGCACGAATGGCTTGTCGTTGGCCACCTCAATGGCACCGATACGGACGCAGGACTGAACCATGATCTCTCCTCGCCAGGACGCGAAAACTGTTGGAAAACCCTTATTGGCCGCTGGCCAGCCGCATCAGCTGACCGGCGATCCAGCCGCCATAGGTGCCCAGGGCATAGCCGAGCACCGCCAGCACCACCCCCACCGGCGCCAATGCCGGATGAAAGGCCGCCGCCACCACCGGCGCCGACGCAGCACCACCGATATTGGCCTGAGACCCCACCGCCATGTAAAACAGCGGCGCCTTGAGCAACTTGGCCATCAGCAGCATGGCTGCCGCATGAAAACTCATCCACAACAGACCAACCACGAAGTAACCGGGCACATCGAGCAGCGCCCGCACGTCGATCTTCATGCCGATGCTGGCCACCAACAGATAGAGCAGCAGTGACCCCAGTTTGGACGCACCCGCCCCTTCCAGTTGGCGGGCGCGGGTAAAGCTGAGCAGCAGGCCGAAGCTGGTGGCCAGCACCACGATCCAGAAGAAGCTGGAATCGAGCGACAGCCGCACCGCCCATGGCCACTGACCAAACAGCGCCACCAACGGTTGGGCGAGCAGGTGCGACAGACCAGTAGCACCTAACGCCAGCGCCGCCAGCAGCATCAGCTCATAGTGGCTGAGCGGCCGGGAACTGGCCTCCGCTTCCAGCGTCATCTGCTGTTTGAGCTGCTCCAGCGAGTGGGTATCGGCGCCGCGCTTGGCATCCAGCTGCGGCGCCCGCGCCGCCAGCACCAGCAACA
>JAGOCY010000411.1 GCA_017998495.1 Corallincola sp. | reverse complement strand
AGCCGTGCGGCTATGGCGCGCGGCGCTTTTGCCGCAGGTGCGCCGGGTGCAGGCTGTGAACGCAGCGGCAATTGCGGCGGGCTCAAGCCCGATGATCTCACCTATCTGGCAACCGGTGGTCTGGGGCTGTTTAATTTCGGCGTAGTGGACACTCACTTTTCGGAACGGGCGCGCCATCCAAGGCTGGCGGTGCTGCAGTTGATGACCGGCGTGCCCTTTGGCGTGGGGGTTGATGAAAACACCGCGCTGCTGGTGACTCCGGGCGACGGCCAGGCCGCGCTGGCGGTGGTGGGGGAACGCGGCGTCTGGCTGAACGATGTCACTGCCGCCCAGCGAGTGGACCATGGGGCCAGCGTTACCCTCGGGCCGCTGCGCAGCCATTATCTGCAGCAGGGCGACTGGGCACGCCTTGATCGCAATGGCTTTAGTATTGAGCTGGCAGCCACTGAGCCGGTGCCGCAACTGGCGGCGAAGCCTGGCAAAGTCGACGCATTGCTGGAGGGGGACCGCTTGCGCCAGTGGCTCACCGGCAGCTGCTTTGCCGGAACCGACGCCAAAGGCGAGGATGTCAGCGCTGACGGCATCTTGACCGCGACCCTGAGCCAGGGGACCGATTACCAGCAGCGGTTGAGTATCGATGCGGCGCGCGGGCCCCGTTGCAGCTACAGCAACCTGGGGCTGACGCTGCGCTGGCAGCGGCGCTGAAGCAGATAAAAAACGGGGCCCGCAGGCCCCGTCTTGCATTCAGCAGTAGTGAGGGTTACTCACCGGCGCGGTAGCGCTCAAAGCTGCTGAGGATTTCGGCCTTGGCTTCGGCAACATCGCCCCAGCCCTGGACCTTGACCCACTTGCCTGCTTCCAGCTCTTTGTAGCGCTCGAAGAAGTGGGTGATCTGAGCCTTGAACAGTTCATCCAGATCGCCAACGTCCTTGATATGGTCGTAGGCCTTGGTCAGCTTGCTGTGAGGCACCGCTACCACCTTGGCATCTTCGCCCTTCTCGTCGGTCATCTTGAGCACGGCTACCGGGCGGCAGCGGATGACGCTACCGGGCTGCAGCGGGTAGGGGGTCGGCACCAGCACGTCCACCGGATCGCCATCAAGTGACAGGGTCTGGTTTACGTAGCCGTAGTTGGCCGGATAGAACATCGGAGTGGCCATAAAGCGGTCAACAAACAGTGCGCCGCTCTCCTTGTCCACTTCGTACTTGATCGGATCGGCGTTGGCCGGGATCTCAATGATGACGTAGATATCTTCAGGGATCGCCTTGCCGGCGGGGACCAGATTGACGCTCATGGCTGTTCCTTGATGGCGTGATTGACCAGAAAAACGCGGCCATTATAGCCATCTCGCCGGACGGCAACAGTGCTGCGGTGGCAATCCACCGCCCTGTCTGCAGCGTTAAAGCGATCACCAAGGGTAAAGGAGTTTGTCACATGCGCACCTTATCCACGCTGATGGCGTTAGCACTGCTGACGGGCTGCGCCAATCTCGAATCTGGCCCTTATGCTCAATGGCATGACGCCGATGCTTGGCTGACCGACCCGGACAGCGGCTGCAAAATCAACCGCGAGTTTGAGGGGTTAGGTCGTGAGCTGCGCTGGGATGGTGAATGCCCCGATGGCTTTGCCATTGGCCTCGGTCGTCTCACCTTTATCGACGACCAGGGGCAGCCCGGTTATTGGCGTACCTGCCTGTTCCCGGAGGACCGGCGCGCCAACTGCTACACCGGCGGTGGATTTGGTAACCATTGAGCCCGCGGCATGGCATGACAACAAGGCCGCAGATACACTGACCGGCGAGCGTTTTCGTCACGGAACACCTGATGCACATTCATATTCTCGGCATCTGCGGCACCTTTATGGGCGGCATTGCCGCCCTGGCCAAAGCCTTGGGCCATACCGTCACCGGCTCTGATGCCAATGTCTATCCGCCGATGAGCACCCAGCTGGAAGCGCTGGGGATCACCCTGATGGAGGGGTACAAGGCGGAGCATCTGGACCCGGCCCCTGATCTGGTGGTGGTGGGTAATGCGCTGGGGCGCGGCAACCCGGCGGTGGAATACCTGCTCGATCGCGGTCTGCCTTATGTCTCTGGCCCGCAATGGCTGGGTGACCACCTGCTGCGTGAGCGTTGGGTGCTGGCGGTGGCCGGCACTCACGGTAAAACCACCACTGCCAGCATGCTGGCCTGGGTGCTGGAAGACTGCGGGCTGGCGCCGGGCTTTCTGATCGGCGGCGTGCCGGGCAATTTCGGCGTATCGGCCCGCTTGGGCGATACCCCGTTTTTCGTGGTCGAAGCGGACGAGTACGACAGCGCCTTCTTCGACAAGCGCTCCAAGTTTGTTCATTACCACCCGCGCACCGCCATTCTCAACAACCTTGAGTTTGACCATGCCGACATCTTCCCCGATCTGGCAGCGATTGAGCGGCAGTTCCACCATCTGGTACGGACCATTCCCGGTTCCGGCCGGATTGTGGCGCCGGCTGCTGACGAGGCCCTGAGCCGGGTGCTGGCCATGGGCTGCTGGACTCCGGTGGAACTGGCGGGCCGCGACTGGACCACCGCCAATGCCGCCGCCGATGGCAGCGCCTTTGATGTGCTGTTTCAGGGCGAGCTGCAGGGGCGGGTCGCCTGGTCGATGCTCGGCCAGCACAATGTCAGC
>JAGOCY010000410.1 GCA_017998495.1 Corallincola sp. | reverse complement strand
AGCTACAGCCGGGCAACAGCGAATAGGGCGAATAACGGGGGGCGGCGGCCAGCGCATCAGGGCTGGTGGCCGCCACGCTGGGCATAGAGCAGAAACCGCCATGGCAACTGCCACAATCGGGATCGGCGCCCGCCAGTTTACTGGCCGCTGGCGCGCCATCCTCATCCTGATGCTGGTGGGGGTGATGGCCAAAATGGGCGGCACTGCCCTCGCTTTCATGCTGGCAATAGTTGCTCACCACCGCCCAGCTGAACTGGAGTGGCAACAGCAGCAATAACAGCAACAGCAAGGAACGGCGCAGCATAGTGACGCGCATACTAGCAACCTCCTGCGCCCATCAGCAACCGGCTGGGGGAGTATTCAGCCGCCCGCCACGGATCTGCTCCACCCTGAGGTTCATCCAGTGGCGAATCGCATACGCATACAGCCAACGACGGGCGCCGCTGAGGTTGGTGCCCTGTTGTTGATAAAAGAGATCGGGCGCGGCAAACAACCCCAGATCCTGGCTGATCGCCCCGCGCTGGATGTAGGTGGGTTCGCCGCGCCAGTCGGTATTGGCCAACTGCAGATTATCCACCGCCGCCCCATAGCCGCAGAAGCGGCCGCGCATCTGGCTGAACCGATCCTGCAGCATCTGCAGATAGGGCTGATCGAGAATGTAGCCCTCCAGCGGCAGCCAACCCTCAGCCCAGTAGATCTCGACCCAGCTGTGCAGGATCTGGCGGGGGGCCAGCAAATAGGCCAGCGCCGGCACCACCCCACGCTGCAACCGTTTATCCACGGTAAAACCATGTAGCCGGCAGGCGATGCCCAGCGCCCGCAACAGTGCCATCAGCAGCGTGCCCTTGGTGTTGCACTGGCCTAGGCCATCGGCCAACACCTCGCTGGCGGGCAGATCATCACTGCGGTTGTAGCCGAAGCGGATCTCGTCACGGACAAAATGGTAGGCAGCGCCGATCCGCTCGTAGTCGCTCAGCGCCAACCAGCCACGGCCGACAATCAGCTGCTGGATCGCCGGGCTGGCGTGATCCAGCAGCGGCGTGGCCGCCAGCAGCTCGGCGGTTGATGCCGCCGTGAGCGGTGAATCTGAGGCGTTGCTGGCCATAAGCGGCTCTCCGTAGGTAACAACTATCGCTGAGTAAAAACCCTGAAGTTGCTATAGAGTCAAGCCAGCCAAGCAGGAGCAACCACATGCGTATCGGACAACTGGCCCGCCACAGCGGCTGCAGCGTCGAGACCATCCGCTATTACGAGGCCGAAGGGCTGCTGGCCGCAGTGCGCCGCAGCGCCAGCGGCTACCGTGATTACCAGTCGCAGGATAGCGAACGGCTGATCTTCATCCGCCACTGCCGGACGCTAGGCATGACGTTGGCGGAGATCCGCCAGCTGCTGGCCGCTCGCGACCAACCACAGAGCAGCTGTGCGCGGGTCAACCAGCTACTGGATGACCAGTTGGCCAAAGTCGAGGAACAGCTGCTGGCGCTTACCGCCCTGCGCGGCCAACTGCAAAGCCTGCGCAGCCGCTGCCACGACACGGCCGCTGCCGCCCACTGCGGCATCTTACAGCAGCTGGCTGCGGGCCACAGCGAACCAGCAGCCACCAACGGCGACCAACCATGAAAACTCTGTTGCTCTATCTGGCCACGGCACTGGCCGAGATCCTCGGCTGCTATCTGCCCTGGCTATGGCTGAAGCACAACGGCGCCATCTGGCTGCTGCTGCCGGCCGCCGCCAGCCTAGCCGCGTTTGCCTGGTTGCTCACCCTGCATGATGCCGCCTCCGGGCGGGTATATGCCGCCTATGGCGGCGTCTATATCGCCGTGGCCATTCTTTGGCTGTGGGCCGTTGATGGCATTCGCCCATCGCTGTGGGATGTCACCGGGGTAGCAGTCGCCCTGCTCGGCATGAGCATCATCGCCTTTCAGCCGCGTTGAAGCTTACCGCCGTTCATTCTGCCGGTTTTGCGCTGGCTGGCTTGCGACAGCGTGGTTGGGAGGCTGATGGCTTCGCGCTGCGCCTGATATCCGTTGACTGATTTGATTTTAATCATCACGATTAGAGCTACTCACGCTGCTGTTGGTCACAGCTCCACATGGCAATGACCCGCTATCGGGCGTTCGAACTCAAGGAGGCCGCATGGCACAGGCGAACACCAAGGTATTGACCGCGCACGTCCCACTGCCGTTGGCCGATAAGGTCGACCAAATGGCCGAGCGGCTGGATCGCTCTCGGGGCTGGATCATGAAACAGGCTCTGGCGGCCTGGATAGCTCAGGAGGAGGAGCGAGATCGGCTCACCCTTGAAGCGATGGCTGAGGTTGATGCCGGCAGTGTGGTTGAGCAGAGCGCAGTGATGACGTGGGCAAACAGCCTGGGGACCGAGCACCCGTTGCCGGCGCCCCGTTAAATGCGTGTTCAGTGGACCAGCAAGGCGGTGTCCGATTTGGCGCGGCTTCACGACTTTTTGGCCCCGATCAACGCGGCCGCTGCGGCAAAGACGGTGCAGGGGTTGGCCAAGGCGCCGTTGATGCTGATCCCCAACCCCAGACTGGGGGAGCAGCTCTTTCAGTTTGAGCCGCGTGAAGTCCGGCGTTTGCTGACCGGCCAGTACGAGATCCGCTACGAGATCCAGCAATCGACGGTTTACGTGCTGCGGCTCTGGCACAACC
>JAGOCY010000409.1 GCA_017998495.1 Corallincola sp. | reverse complement strand
GCACCGGCCCGGCCAGTACCAGCAATTGTCTGGTCTCAGTGCGCCAAAGCGCCATTACAGGTCACTCGCCAATCAGCGGGGCGTTATTGTAGCTGTTGAACCGGGGGCGCCAAGTTTCGGCTCAGTAGATCTGCTCATCATCGCTGTCCAGTTCGATTGCCAGTGTCCCATCCAGTTGCTGGCGCAAGTGGACGATGAATTCGGCACAGCAAGCGGTGCAAGACTCAACGTAGTCTTGCTGCGGCACACTCAGATCGATGGACAGCGGGTAGCGGTGGCCGCATTGGGGGCAGGTGATGCGGCGCCAGCTTAGCCCTTCCATGCCCCCTCCGCACAAGCGCGTAGCCGTTTGAGCTGTTGCCGGCACTCTTCGACATAGTGGCCGCCAAACACCCGGGCGTGGTGAATCAGGTAATAGAGCTGATAGAGCGGCTGGCGATCTCGATGGTCAGGCGGTAGCGCTGCCACTGCGTCGTAGCCTTGGTAGAAGGCATCGGGCAGGGGGCCGAACAGTCGGCTCATGGCGATATCGACCTCGCGATCGCCGTAGTAGACCGCCGGGTCGAAGAGCACCGCCTGCTGGTTACAAAAGCCGAGGTTGCCGCTCCAGAGATCGCCATGCAGCAGTGCCGGTTTGGGTTGATGGTGGCGGAGCAGAGCCGCGGCGCAGTCGATCAGGGTATCGATATCACCAAACTGCAATCCCTGCTCGGCGGCCAGCTCCAGTTGCCAGCCGAGCCGCTGTTCGGCAAAAAAACGGTACCAGTGTTTATGCCAGCGGTTGGGCTGCAGGCTGGGCCCGAGGTAGTTGTCGTCGTCAAAGCCATACATCGCCTGATCGCTGAACAGATGCAACTGGGCTAGCTGACGGCCAAACTGCTGCCAGCAGTCATCATCGGCATTACGCTGCAGGTCCAGCCATTCCAGTGCCAGCAGTGGCTGACCATCCATCTTGCCCTGACCAATGACGGCAGGCGTGGCGATCAGCCCGTTACGGGCTAGGTGCGCCAGCCCGTCCGCCTCGGCCGTCAAGTTTTCACCATCACTGTGGCGGCTGATCTTGATAAAGAGCGGCCTCAGGCCGTTATTGATGCGGTAACAGTGGTGGTAATCACCACCGCCCAAGGCTTGATGGTCGCAGATCTGGTACGGGCTGCCGAGCCACTCGCTCAGCTGCGTTGCTAAGGCGTGCCACATGAGATCCTCCGCTGGCGGGGTCATACCTGCACAGTATGGGCGATGCTGACCAAAGCGGGGGCGTTCGCGCCATATCTTCTGATCTCAGGCGGCGATCTCGCGGCCTTGCTCTGCTATATTGCCGCCCTCGCCCGGTTGGTAGCGGGCGGGTTACACCAGCTGTTCCGGGGTTTGGCCCTGTGCGGTTTATGTTTTGTGCAAGTGGCACTTGGTAGGTGTCACCACTGTAAAAAGGACAATCTCATGCCCGTGATCACCTTGCCTGATGGTAGCCAGCGCGTCTTTGACGATGCCGTGACCGTGCTGCAAGTGGCTCAGTCGATTGGTGCCGGTTTGGCCAAGGCCTGTATTGCCGGTCGCGTTAATGGTCAGTTGGTCGACGCTTGCGAGCCGATCGACAGTGACGCCACCTTGTCGATCATCACCAGTCGCGACAGCGACGGCCTCGATATCATCCGCCACTCCTGCGCCCACCTGCTCGGCCATGCCATCAAGCAGCTTTATCCCGAGTGCAAGATGGCCATCGGCCCGGTGATCGAGAATGGCTTTTACTATGATGTTGACCTGCCTCATGCCCTCAGCCAGGAAGAGCTGGATGCGCTGGAAAAGCGCATGCATGAACTTGCTGAGCGCAACTATGAGGTGATCAAGAAGAAAGTGAGCTGGCAGGAAGCGCGCGACACCTTCGCCGCCCGCGGTGAAAGCTACAAGATGGCGATCCTCGATGAGGATATCGCCCGCGATGCTCAGCCGGGCCTCTATCACCACGAAGAATACATCGACATGTGCCGCGGTCCGCACGTGCCGAATATGCGTTTCTGTCACCATTTCAAGCTGATGCGCACCTCGGGCGCCTACTGGCGGGGCGACAGCAAGAACAAGATGCTGCAGCGCATTTATGGCACCGCCTGGGGTGACAAGAAGGAGCTGGCGGCCTATCTGCACCGTCTGGAAGAAGCCGAGAAGCGCGACCACCGCAAGATCGGCAAAGCGCTTGATCTGTTCCACTGGCAGGAAGAAGCACCGGGCATGGTGTTCTGGCACACCCCCGGCTGGACCATTTTCAAGGAGCTTGAAGGCTTCATGCGTGGTCAGCTGGTGCGCTTTGGCTATGAAGAGGTGCGGGCGCCGCTGATCCTTGATTTAACCATGTGGGAGCGCTCTGGCCACTGGGGCAAATACAAAGACAACATGTTCACCACAGCGTCGGAAAAGCGCGATTACGCGGTCAAGCCGATGAACTGTCCGGGCCATGTGCAGATCTTTAATCAGGGGCTGAAGTCCTATCGTGATCTGCCGTTGCGCATGGCCGAGTTCGGCATGGTCCACCGCAACGAGCCCTCAGGCTCGCTGCATGGGCTGATGCGGGTACGTTGCTTCACCCAGGACGATGCCCATGTGTTCTGTACCGAAGACCAGATCCTTGATGAGGTTACCAGCTGCATCAAGATGGTGTTCGATACCTACCAAACC
>JAGOCY010000408.1 GCA_017998495.1 Corallincola sp. | reverse complement strand
GCGTTAAACAGGATCTCCTTTACCGCCTGAGCATCGGCCAGGCCATTGATGCGGCGGATAAACTCGATGTTGCTCGGGCACCAGGGGGCATCGGGGCGTACCGACTGCACGTACTTGGCGATCGCCTCGCGGCAGGCTTCGTCATCCCATGACAGCGGCAGATGGACCACGCGCGCCGCCACCGGCTTGTTGATCTCCTCGTCGAGCTGATCCTCGGCGCTCTCCAGCAGGGTCAGCAGCGCCTCGCGGTCGACGATCCGGCTGTCAAAATGGATCTGCAACGAGCGGATCCCCGGTGTCAGCTCGCGCAGCCCCGGCAACTTTAGCGCCTGCAGATGGAGCATCAGGGCATGGACGCGGAAACGCAGCGCCACATCGAGCACATGGGGGCCATATTCGATCAACAGGAACTCGTCGCCCGCCTGGCGGTAAACCACCTGTGGCCCCTTGGCGGTGGCCGCCAGCGTCTTGATCACACACTGGCCGCGCTCAACCCGGTAGCCCGGCTCTGTCGCCGGGCTGAGGGTGGCCACCGTCGCCAGCTGGTGTTCCAGCAGGGCCCGCGCCGTCTGCTGGCTGACCGGCACAAAGCGCACCTTGTCGCCGGCCTTGAGCTGGCCGAGCTTCCAGCGGTCCGCCTTGATCACCGTGGCCGGGCAGACAAAGCCGCCGAGGCTGGGGCCATCGGGGCCGAGGATCACCGGCATGTCGCCGGTGAAGTCGACGCTGCCAAAGGCATAGGCGTTGTCGTGAATGTTGGACGGATGCAGTCCCGCCTCGCCACCGTCGCGCCGCGCCCAGTCCGGCTTGGGGCCGATCAGGCGGACTCCGGTGCGCGAGCTGTTGTAGTGGACTTCGTAGTCACTGGCAAAAAAGGTGTTGATGTCCTCGTCAGTGAAAAAGTCCGGGCTGCCATGCGGCCCATAGATCACCCGCAGCTCGTAGCGGTTGCCCACCGCTGGCACCAGTGACGCGGGCAGCTGGCGCCCGAGTTCGGCGCTGGCTTGTGGCTCAGCCAGATGGAGGACATCGCCAGCGAGCAAGGCGCGGCCGCCATGGCCGCCAAACTGGCCGAGGGTGAAGGTGGCACGCGAGCCGAGATAGCGCGGCGCATCCAGCCCACCGGCAATGGCCAGATAGCTGCGAGCGCCCGCCCCCTGCACCTTGCCCAGGGTCAGGGTCTGGCCGGCAGCCACCGCCACCACGCGATCCAGCGCCAGCACCTCGCCATCGACATGGGCGCTGATCGGGGCGCCGGTAACGGCAATCAGGGTCGGGCAGTTAAAGCGCAGCGTCGGGCCATTGAGGGTGATCTCCAGCCCCGCCGCCTCATCGCTGTTACCGAGCAGGCGGTTGGCGAGGCGAAAGCTCAGATCGTCCATCGGCCCCGATGGCGGAATGCCCACATCCCAGTGGCCGCTGCGCCCCGGATAGTCCTGAATGGTGGTCTGGGTGCCGCCCGACAGCACATCGATGGTGGTCGGACGCCAGCCGAACTCATTAAGCAGCCGGGTGTGCACCCGCCCCTCGTGCAGCTCAGGCATGGCCACCACGGCGCGCAGATACGGCAGGTTGGTCTCAATGCCACTGACCCGGCTGTGGGCCAGCACCTCAGCCAGGGCGGCCAGTGCCTGGTGCCGATCCGGGCGGTGGACCATCACCTTGGCCAGCATGGGATCAAACAGCGGCGTCACCACCAGCCCGGCATGGATGAAATGGTCGATGCGCAGCTGGCGGCGATCCTGCTCAGGGAAGCTGACCTCGGTCAGCAGCCCGGAGGATGGCTGGAACTGCTTGTTGGCATCCTCGGCATAGAGGCGCACCTGAATGGCGTGGCCCTGGGGCTGCAGCCCGGCCTTGAGGGTTGCCAGCGGCGGCAGCACGCCTGCGCCCAGCTCCACCATCCAGCGCACGATGTCGGCGCCCCACACCAGTTCGGTGACGCCATGCTCCACCTGCAGCCGGGTGTTCACCTCAAGAAAGTAGAACTGCTCGCGCTCGCTGTCATAGATAAACTCGACGGTACCGGCGCTGCGGTAACTGACCGCCGCCATCAGCCGCTCGGCGGTGGCGTGCAGGGCACTGCGCACCGCGTCGGGCAGGTTCGGCGCCGGACACTCCTCCACCACCTTTTGATTGCGGCGCTGGCTGGAGCAGTCGCGCTCGCCCAGCGAGATGACGCCACCGCTACCCTCGCCGAACATCTGCACCTCGATGTGGCGGGCACGGGCGATATAGCGCTCCAGAAACACACCACCATCAGCAAAGTTGTTCTGGGCCAGGCGGCGCACGCTGTCGAAGGCACGGCTCAGCTCATCGCGGTCATGGCAGCACTGCATGCCGATGCCACCACCGCCGGCGGTGGATTTGAGCATCACCGGGTAGCCGATGCGCTCGGCTTCCCGCAGTGCAGTATCCAAATCCGCCACCAGCTCTGAGCCCGGCACCAGCGGCACCCCGGCGTCAGCGGCAAGGGCGCGGGCGCGATGCTTGAGGCCAAAGGCCTCCATCTGCTCTGGCGTCGGGCCGAGAAAGACAACGCCGGCCTCGGTGCAACGCCGGGCAAACCGGGGGTTCTCGGACAAAAAGCCATAACCGGGATGGATCGCCCCGGCGCCACTGGCGCGGGCGATCTCCAGGATCTTGTCCATGTCGAGATAGGTGGCGGCAG
>JAGOCY010000407.1 GCA_017998495.1 Corallincola sp. | reverse complement strand
ATTGCTGCTCGATCGCCGCCCAGTCGGTGGCACGCACCTGCACCTCGTACTCGGCAAAGTGGCGGGTGTGGCGGGCGATGAAGTCGCGATCCACCGCCTCTGGCGCCTCTTCCAAAATGTACTTGGCCATGCCGCGGATGGCGGCCATGTCGCCACCCAGTTTCGGCGTCAGGTACTGGTGGCTGATGGTGGTGGCCGCCGGGGTCAGCAGCTCGAGCGGGCTCTGCGGGCTGGCAAAACGCTCCAGCGCCACCTCTTTCAAGTTGTTGAAGCTGACAATCTTGCAGCCGCCACGTGCCGCCTGGCGCAGGGCATTCATCATGCGCGGATGGTTGGTACCCGGATTCTGGCCATAGACGAACACCGCATCGGCCTGGTCGAAGTCATCCAGCACCACAGTGCCCTTGCCGATGCCGACCGACTGGATCAGCGCCACCCCGCTCGCCTCATGGCACATGTTGGAGCAGTCGGGGAAGTTGTTGGTGCCAAACAGGCGGCCAAACAGCTGATAAAGATAAGAAGCCTCGTTGCTGGCACGCCCCGAGGTGTAGAACTCCACCTCGTCCGGGCTGGCAAGCCCCTTGAGGGTGTCGGCAATCAGGGCAAAGGCGTCGTCCCAGCTTACCGGCTCGTAGTGATCGGTCGCCGGGTTGTAGCGCATCGGCTCGGTCAGCCGCCCCTGATACTCGAGCCAGTAGTCGCTCTGGGTGGCCAGCTGGCGCACCGAGTGGGCGGCGAAGAACTCGGCCCCCACCGTCTTGCCGGTGGATTCCCAGGCCACCGCCTTGGCGCCGTTTTCACAAAACTGGAAGGTGCCGTGGTCGTTGTCACCCCAGGCACACCCCGGGCAGTCGAAACCGTCGGTCTGGTTGACCCGCAGCAGGTTCTTGATGTTCTGACGGGTCTTCTGGCTGCGTAGCACCTGTTTCATGGTGGATTGCAGGGACGAAAAACCGCCGGCTTTGGCGGGCTTTTCAATATGACTCATGGCACTCTCCGATGGGATCCGCCGGGCGATAGCTCGAATAGCTGACCGGGGCATCAAACTTGGGAATATGAACGACGTTGAGGTTGTATTTGAGGGCCAACCTGACCGCCAGCTGGCTGGGCGATGCCAGGCAGATAAGATGACGGGCGCCGAAGCGGACGGCTTTTTGCACCAGCTCGCTACCGCAGCGGCTGGTCACCACCAGAGTGTCGCACGCACTTTGCTGACGCAGCAGCAGGCCGATCAGCTTGTCGAGGGCATTGTGGCGCCCGATATCTTCCCGGCAGTGGAGGACCCGGCCCTCGGCATCCAGCGCCAGCGCTGCATGCAGGGCGCCGTGCTGCTGACCCTTGAGCTGCCACTGGGCGATCTGCGCACGCAGCCCCGCCAGCAAGGCCCCATCCAGCGGCGGCGTCAGCGGCAACACAGGCAGTGCGGGCAACGCCTGCTCTACCGCCGCCACACCGCAGATGCCGCAGCCAGTTGCCCCGGTCAGCCGGCACTTGTGTTCGGCCAGAGAGCGGTTGGCGATGGTCACATCCAGCACAATACCCTGTTCGGCTGGCACGCTCTCGATGTCGTGGACCTCGTGGTTATGCCGGATGATCCCCTCGCCAAACAGAAAGCCGACGGCAAAGTCGTCGAGATCGTCCGGGGTCGCCATCATCACCGCATGATTGATGCCATTGATGTTAATGGCGACGGCGACCTCCTCCACCAGATGATCCAATGAAGGCGAGGCAGGCAAATTGACGGGGATGTCGACAGGCGTGTAGGCAGGCATGCAGGTTGGCCTAAAAATGCAAACTGCATTCAAGTTTAGAGAGGCGACTGACGCAAAACCAATGAAATAAATCTATATCCTGATAGAGTTGTTCTATCGAAGATGTTTTTTCAATTGATTAATTTTCAATAGCCGGTTCCACTGCCTCCCCTACAACCAGATGAACATCAAGCAACTGCACTACTTTCACGAGCTGGCCAAACACCGACATTTTGCCAAAGCGGCCAAAGCCTGCCACATCACCCAACCCACCCTCTCGGCCAGCATTACCGCGCTGGAAAAGAGTGTCGGCACCGATCTGGTGGTACGCACCAGCCAGTTTGTCGCCCTGACCGAGGCGGGCGAGCTGGTGCGCCAGTATGCCGAGCGGATGTTGCTGGAGCAGGAAGCACTCAAACAGGAGCTGGCGCTGTTTCATGGCGAATTATCAGGTACCTTGCGCATCGGCATAGTGCCGCAATCCAATGTCGACATCATGCCGTTTATCGCCAGGTGCAAGCAGCGCTACCCCGATATCGTCATCCGCTTGTCAGTGCTCAGCAACGAGGTCCTGCTGTCACAGCTGGCGCTCCATCAATGCGATATCGGGCTGGGATTTGACGTTCCCGCCAGCGATCCCGACAAGCGGGCCTTTCACATCTATCCGCAAGGGCGAAACCGGATGGCCGTGCTGATGCGCCGCAGCGCGGCAACGCCCCTCCCCTCCGATATCCCCATGACCCTTGCCAGCCTGCAACAGCAGCCGCTGGTCTTGCCAAGCCGCACCATGCAGTTTCGCAACTATCTGGATCTCGCAGCCGAGCGGGCCGGGGTCTCGCTCAATGTGGTGCTGGAGACCGACTCCCTGTTCCATCTGGTAAGCGCGGTGCGCCACCAGCTGGGCTGGGCCATCGTCCGTGCCGGG